>CALCIC010000083.1 GCA_937907405.1 uncultured Isosphaeraceae bacterium
GCCTATCAGGCGCACGAATCGCCCGATTTCCCCGGAGGATCAGAGGGATGTCGAGTGGCTAACTGTTTAACTTTAAGTATTATTATTAACTTACTTAACGTCGGTGTCCTGTGGATAACTCGCGTAAGCGCTTCTGGGAACATCCCGAAGCTAAGGGAGCGAAGCGCAAGGAAGTTGCATTCAGGGAAAAGCCATCGCAATTTGCAATCGGCAGGCCGGGCAAGGAAGCCTGAAGACTGCCACGGACACCAGAGGGCTCGATCGGCTCTAAATCCTCACCTGACCTGATTCCTCGAGAACTCATGATCTTTGCTGATAATATACTCCCCCTCACGCATCTTCCAACTGACCTCGTTCGACCGGCCCTTTGGTGGGAAATACCCACTTGACCACAATCCCATCGTGCGTTATTCTGAAGAATCCTGGATCAACGGAGAGGCAGTGAGGGCGGCATGGACATGGAGACGCGATCAACCGACGCGAAAGGCCGGATCAGCCTTCCCAAGGCATTCGCCAACGCCACGGTTATTATCGAGCAAGTGAGCGATACGGAAGTCCGCATTCGCAAGGCCGTGGTGATCCCCGAGGACGAGGTCCGCTTCTACGAAGAGACTGCGAGGCCACTCTCGGACCGCGACCGCGATCGCTTCCTGGACCTCCTGGACAATCCGCCCGCGGCGAACGAAGCTTTGAAGCGAGCGGCCAAGCAACACGCCCAGAAACATGGCTGAGTGGCAGATCGAGCCGCTCGGACGCGACCACTTCCGCGGGGCGTTCTCGTGCGGCAAGCCGCCGCTCGACGACTTCATCCGCCGGCTGGTGAGCCAGTACGAGAAGCGGAACCTGGGGCGCACGTATGTCGCCGTCCAGTCCGGCGAGAAGAGGGTCTGCGGCTACTACACCCTGGCTTCCGGCGCCGTGGCGTTCGAGAAGCTCCCCGAGGCCTCCGCCAGGAAACTCCCCAAGCACCCCGTCCCGGTGGTCCTCCTCGCACGCCTGGCGGTCGACCAGACTGTACAAGGCCAGCGTCTCGGTGAGGCGTTGCTGGTCGATGCCCTTTCTCGCTGTCTGCAACTGGCGGACAAGCTCGGAATCTATGCCATTCAAGTGGATGCCATCGATCAGCAGGCCAGGGCTTTTTACGAGAAATATGGGTTCGTTCCGCTCCTCGACAACGAACTCCATCTTTTCCTACCCGTTTCCACGATCCGCGAAGGTATGGGAGTCTGATTTAAGCGAGGTTCCCAGGACGTCAGGCTCGTGGCCTTACTTCATCCGTGGTCGGCACTTGCAGCCCCATATTCGATCTGGCATTCTGTATACTAGTCTGGCTGAGTCGGCTCGCCGCGACTCTAGGCAAGATCAAGAAATCGGGAGAGGTGGGACAGTATCGTGGGCAAACCGTATCAGGGTGAACTTGAATCCCTCTCTCGCACATACGAGTGGGCACTTGAGGCGAAGGTCGGCGGCCTGGCTGCAGCGGTCCAGTCGTATCCGAGTAGTCCGCTCATCGTGGTCGGCTCCGGCGGCTCCCTGACGGCCGCCCATTTCGCGTGTTACCTGCATTCACTCTTCACCGGCAAGCTCGCCCGGGCCATGACGCCGTATGAGCTGGCCGGCGCACCTGTCCATCTCGGTGACCTCAACGTGCTTCTCCTCACGGCGGGGGGAAGCAACCCCGACATCCTCGGATGCTTTAAGTCCTGCGTATCCCGTTCGCCGAAGCACCTCTCCGTGATTTGCACGCGGCTGGACACGCCGTTGGCAAGCCTCGCCGCCGATTCCTGCGGGGTGTCCTTTCACGAGTTCGGCCTACCCACCGTCAAGGACGGGTTCCTCGCCACGAACTCGCTGATCGCGATCTGCATCCTGCTTGCGCGGGCCTATCACGAGCTCTATCCGGAGCACACGCCCCTGCCACCCAGATTCGAGGACCTTGCCCACCCGGGCCGGGATGTTACGACATTCGTAACAGACCTCTCGAACACATGCCGTCCGCTCTGGGACCGATCGACGCTTGTGGTGCTCCACGGTCAGGTGGCGCAAGCGGGCGCGGCCGATCTCGAATCGAAGTTCACCGAGGCGGCGTTGGGACATGCCCAGCTTGCCGATTACCGGAACTTCGCGCACGGGAGGCACCACTGGCTCGCCAAGCACGGCGCCACGAGCGGGGTGATCTCGTTGGCCTCGCACCAGGATCTCCCGATCGCCAAGAAGACCCTTGCACTGCTGCCCAAGGACATACCGGTTGTACATTTCGACTTGGCCGATGGGGTCAATGGCAGTCTCCAGGCGATTGCCCTATCGCTTCACATCGCCGGCAGCGCAGGTCTCATCCGCGGAATCGACCCAGGCCGGCCGAGCGTCCCCCCGTTCGGGCGTCGGCTGTACCACCTGAACGCAGGCTACGGCGGGAAGCCCGTCCAGGACGTTCCCGGGCCTGAAGGCGCCGCGATTTCTCGCAAGGCGGGAGCGTCGCTCAAGACCCTCGCCGCACAGGGGCGACTGGCCGTCTGGAGGGAAGCTTACGCCACGTTCCTCAGAGGGCTCCAGGCCAGGGAGTACCGCGCCGTCGTACTTGACTACGACGGTACGCTTTGCGACGCCGCCGAGCGCTATGATGGGCCGGGGCCTGCCGTGACCGAACAGCTGGTGGCACTGCTCCGCGCGGGCGTCCTGGTGGGAATCGCCACCGGCCGGGGGAAGTCGGTGCGCAAGGACCTACGGGCGCGCATCAAGAGCCCCGCCCTCAGGGCCAGGGTTCTCATCGGTTACCACAACGGCGCGGAGATCGGCGACTTGGCGAACGACTCGCAGCCCCCTCTCGAACAAGGCCTCGACGAGTCCCTCGGGAGGATCAACGCCATGCTCGCTTCTGACGCCCGCCTCGCATCCCTCGCCAAACTGGAAGCGGGCCATCGGCAGCTCACACTCGAATTCAGGGACTGGTCGGCGTCTGAGGAGGTCTGGGAATCGGTACAGCAGGCCCTGTCTCGCTGCCAATCCCCCGGCGTGTCCGCCCTCCGTTCGAGCCATTCGGTGGACGTCCTCGCCCCCGGAGTCACGAAGCGAGATGTCGTAGACGCGGTGCGCCGGATGATCAGCGCGGATTCCACGCCCGTCCCCGTGCTCGCGATCGGAGACCGTGGCCGATGGCCCGGCAACGATTTCGCCCTGCTTCAGGAGCCGTTCTCCCTGAGCGTCGACGAAGTCTCTGCCGACCCTTCGACTTGCTGGAACCTGGCAAGGCCGGAAAATCGTTGTACTGCCGCCTTCCTCGAGTATTTCCAGGCCATGCGTCTCGGTGATGGCTTCGTCACCTTGCGTTTTTGAGGCGGGAGGCGATTCGTGAAAGATGCTCTCGCAGAGAAGCTACTTGCACACGTCTTGGCGTGGGAGCCCGAGGACATGGCCCGCGAGCGGCCGCTCCTCCAGGCCATGGCCACCTATAAGTACGACAGTTATCAGCAATTCTTCCCCGGTATGCGCTTCATCGAAAGCCTCGCCCGCTGGCTATCGAGCTTCGACACGGCAGAGGAGCGCGCCGACGCCTACGAATTCGTCAAGGAGCGGCTGATCTTTTGCTCGGCAGACGAGGTCAGCCATCTGGTTGAGATGGCATATCCCGACCATGTGCGACCGTTCCTCATCCGGCGCGCGGCCGAAGAGCTGGGTGTGAATCCCCACCATGTCGCCAGGATCACGGGCAGCCCCGTGTTTCGCCTTCACCAGCGGCAATGCCTATTCCTCGGACTGAGCGACGGTGCGAGGATCGCCGAGTTCAGGCGAGCCAACCGCGATCTGAACAACGAACAAATCTGGCAGACGCACGAACTCCCGGAGGCCAGGGCGAAGGGTCTCTTGGAGAAGCTGGCCGAGCACGCCGCCCAGTTGGCAGGCGGGGGCGCGGCCCCGACCGAGCCCAAGTTCCGGACGGTCGTATTGCTCGACGACTTCACGGCGAGCGGCACGAGCTATTTCCGCCCGGGTGCAGAAGGCCGGCCGGCCGGGAAGATCGCCGGCTTCCATCGGGCGGTGATCGATCCCAACGCGACACTCTCGCAGATCGTGGACGACCGGATCGATGTGATCGTCCTTCTCTACATGGCGACGGAAACAGCCAAATCGTACCTGCAAGGGCATCTCGACGCGCTCGGCCGTGAGAGCACGGTCACCTACCATGTCGAGGCCGTGCAGGAGTTCTCGGACGACCTCCGGCTACGCGAAGGCGGTGGCAGCCCGATCAACGGCCTGATCGACCGCTACTACGACCATTCCGTGTTCGACGAACACTTCGAGAAAGGCGGGACGGAGCACGCGAAATTCGGATACGCTGCCGGTGGCCTGCCGGTCGTGCTCCACCACAACACCCCGAACAACTCGATCGCCCTGCTCTGGTCCTACGACGACAAGGACATCGTCGGCCTGTTCCCGCGGGTGCAGCGGCACAAGGAGGCCCCATGAAACCCCCACGGAACCCATTCCGGCTGCGGCGTTCCGAGAGCATCGACTCCGAGGCCACGTTCCTCAGCCTTTTCGAACCGGGGATTCTCGACATCCTGCCGGTGGAAGCGTGGAAGGAGAGCGTACAGGTCATCAGGAGCGCGGCGGGAGGGGGCAAGACCTCTCTGATGCGACTCTTCGTGCCCGGTGCGTTGCAGACCCTCCACGCAATGCACACGCACCGCACGGACGAGCAGACCGGCGAACTGTTCCAGAAGCTGAAGGAACTCGGGGCGATCGACGAGGCTGGCCCTAAACTCCTGGGCGTCTCGCTCCTGTGTGGTCGCGGTTATTCCCGGCTCGAAGACCTGCCCCTTGATGACGCCAGGAAGAGCCGGCTCTTCTTCGGCCTCCTCAACGCCCGGATCGTCCTGGCGGTGCTGCATAATCTGGCCGCGTTCAAGAAGCTCGATTTCCCGGAGGGGCTCGCGCAAGTCCAGGTCCGGCCACCGACGGTTTCTTTCTCCGTCCCATCCCTCAGCCTGCCATGCGACGGGCTGCGGCTGTTCGAGTGGGCAAGGGACCTGGAGCACAAGGTCTGCAGCAGCCTGGATAGCTTCGGCCCGCTGCGGGTCGACAGTCTTCCCGGCCACGATTCCCTCCTGTCCCTGGCACTCATACGGGCCGATACGCTTCTGGTTGGTGGCGAGCCGCTGGCGGACCGCGTCCTGCTGATGATGGACGACATCCAACAGCTTACCTCCGCCCAGCGGGAGAGATTAATTGAGGCCGTGATCGAGGCGAGGAGCCCTGTGGGCGTCTGGATCGCGGAGCGGTTCGAGGCCCTCAACACGAACGACATGCTCGCCTCGGGGACGAACGAAGGCCGGGATTACAACGAACCGATCTCGATCGAGAAATACTGGAGGCCCAAGCACGCGAGGTTCGAGAAGCTCGCGATCAAGATCGCGGACCGGCGCGTACGCTACGCCGCGGACGCCGAAATCAACGCCTTCCGCGCCTGCATGCAAGACTCGCTCGACGTCCCGCAATACGAGCCGGTCTTCGCCAGGGCCTGCGAGGAAATCGAAGCCCGCATCATCGCCAGGGCAGGGTCGAGCAAGCGGTTTGAGGAGTGGATCGCAGCCAGGCGACAGGCGCAGGGGACGCCCAGGGATCTGGCGGTCGGGTGGCGATCGTTGGAGGTGCTCATCGAGCGTGAATTGAGAAGGCCACAGAAATCGCTGTTCGATGACCTCCTCCTGGAAGAAGAGGAGTTGGAGCAGAAGAACGATTCGTCCGTTCGAAACGCCGCCGAACTCTTTCTCGCGCGCGAATGTGGGCTCCCCTACTACTTCGGGCCCGAGTGCGTTGCGCGGCTGGCATCCCTCAACATCAAGCAGTTCCTCGGCCTCGCTGGCGACATCTTCGAGGAGTCGGCAGCGTCGGAGCTCTTGAAGAAGGGCGCGGCGCTCTCCCCGGAGCGACAGCATAAGCTGATGAAGCGGGCCGCCCAGGCCGTGTGGGATGACATACCCAACGGCGTGGCGATGGGCCGCGAGCTTCGGAACTTCCTTGAAGCAGTCGGGAAGTTCAGCCATTGGTATACCTACAGGCCGACCGCCCCCAACGACCCGGGAGTGGGCGGAACGGCGCTGCGTATGTCCGAGCGTGGCTTATTGATGGACGAGAACCACCTGCGCGCCCGGCCGAACCACAAGCGGTTCGCGGACATTCTGGCGTCCGCGCTCGCGCATAACCTGCTGGTCGCCGACCTCGACTACAAGTGCAAGGGCGAGAAGTGGATGGTCCTCAACCTGAATCGGCTGTTGTGCGTACATTTCGACCTCCCGCTGAATTACGGGCTCTACAAGGAGAGACCGCTCCAGCAACTCGTCGACTGGATCGACCGGCCCTTCGCGGAGCCGAAGACGGAGGGCAGCCTTTTATGATCAGGAACGCGGTCCCAATCCCGCCGATGCGTTGGCGCGACTACGTCCTGGAGAAGGGCCAGGGACTCGCTGCCTTCTGGGCTCGGCACCTCGACGCGAGGGAGAGGTCGGTGCTGGTCGTCCTCGGAAAAGGATTCGACCCCCGCTCCCATGCGGGCCTGGACATGATCTTGGCGGCTGGCGGTGGCGGAAGCCGTAACGTTCTCGGGCTCGATTACGATGAAGGAGAGGGCTCGGCCTCGCTCGCTTACGCCTCCCGGGTGGAGCGAAACTGGGAGCATATCACAGGAGCGGTCGGCGATCGGGGAATGGTCAATGTGCATCGCCTGCGCTTCTGGTCGGGTAAACGGCGAGTTGGGCCTCTCAACGCCGCCAACGTCTTCAACGCACCCGAAGAGTTGACCCACTACGACGACGTCGTGGTGGACATCAGCGCCATGCCACGCGGGATCTACTTCCCGCTTCTGGCGCGACTCCTCTTCTTGCTGGACGAGGCTGTTCCCGGACAGACTGGCCCAACCAATCTTCACGTCATCGTCGCGGACGATCCGCTCCTCGACTCCAGGATCATGGACGAGGGCATCGACGAGACGGCGGAGTTCCTCCACTCCTTCGAGGGCAGCTTCAGCCGCGAGGCCACCGGTCAGCAGTCGAAAGTCTGGATCCCCCTGCTCGGAGAGGGCCGGACGACCCACTTCGACCGGATCTACGACCGGGTCAAACCGGACGAAATCTGCCCCGTGCTGCCCTTTCCTTCGAAGAATCCCAGGAGGGGGGACGATATTGTGCAGGAATACCGGGACCTCCTGTTCGATCAGCATCGCCTGGACCCCCGCAGCCTGATGTACGCGGCCGAGCAGAACCCTTTCGAGGTCTACCGGAGGGTGCGGAAGGCCGTCTTCCACTACCGGGACACGCTAAGCCTGATCGGCGGCTGCAAGGTCGCCCTGTCGGCGCTATCGAGCAAACTCATGTCCCTGGGAACACTTATGGTTGCTTACGAATTGAAACCTCTACTTGACATCGGGCTCGCGCACATCGACTGTAGGGGGTACAGAGTCGAGGACTTCGAGAGTACCCCGGAGCTGTTCGGACTATGGTTAGCGGGCGAATGCTATGCGGTTTGAACTTCCATTCAACGTTCCCGGTCCACGCCCGGTCATCGCCGGTACCGGCCTGATCGCGCTGGACGTCGTCATCCCGAACGGGCCTCATTCGCTCCCCCAGCTCTGGGCGGGCGGGACCTGCGGGAACGTGCTGGCGGTGCTCGCGTTCCTCGGCTGGGACGCCTACCCGATCGCACGGCTTCGCGATGACGCCGCCTCCAGGCAGATCACACAGGACCTCAGCCGCTGGGGCGTCAAGCCGGACTTCCTCGCAGTCAACCCGGACGGCAGCACTCCCGTGATCGTCCAGCATATCCATTGCACGCCCGGCCGGGGGACGACCCACTCGTTCTCCCGCAAGTGCCCGTCCTGCGGCACGCGACTACCATGGTACAAGCCCGTCCGTGTGTCCGACGCGACCGCGATCCTACCGAAACTGCCCGCGCTAGCCGTTTTCTTCTTCGACCGCACGTCGGCCGGTGCCATCCACCTGGCCAAGCAGGCCGCAAATGACGGGGCACTCGTGGTCTTCGAGCCTTCCGCATCGGCAGAGGAGCAGCAATTGCGCCGCGCGATGCAGGTCTCCCACGTCGTTAAGTACTCTGAGGACCGCATGGGCAGTCTGGAAGGCTTAGGCAGGGAACTCTGCGTCCCGCTCGTCATCGAGACGCGGGGGGACGAAGGCCTCCGCTACCTCTCCCGCTTGAAGGGCGGCAGCGATGCGTGGGAGAAATCCCAGGCATTGCCGGCCCGGGATGTGGTCGATACTGCCGGATGTGGCGACTGGTGCACGGCTGGTCTTATCGCCTCGCTTGGCAGGGGTGGTAGGGACGCTTTCATCGGGACGACGCCTGCCCGACTTAGGGAAGCCCTCCGGTTCGGACAGGCCTTAGCGGCATGGAATTGTAGGTTCGAAGGCGCCCGCGGTGGCATGTACCAATCGGACCTTCCTACCTTCCAGGAATCGATCCGGCGCTTGCTCGCTGGTGACGACTCCCGTTCTACGTCACCGGCGATTCGAGCTGTTCCGAGCAACGGCCCCACGGCGGAATACTCGTGCTCCACTTGCGGAGAAAGCCCGGCGCATCACCGTTAGGCCCAGACCGTTTCCAGCGAACAGCGGCGGTGATCGTCATAAACGCATTAACTGACGTCAATTTGCGACGAGGGTTTTCCCCGCTGCATGTCCACCCCGTCAGCGAACGTTTCTACGGGCGCTACACGACTCGCATCAGGATCGCGTGTGATGGCCTGGACCTTGGGGAAATTTTGGGGAAAACGCTGGCCGTGTCACAGCCCCGCCACTACAATGCCTTTAGCAGAGAAACACGACTCAATCGCCTTTACTTCAACGGTTTGCGACGCGAGCACGATATGTCTGCAATGTCGCCGAATCGAGGACGCGCTAGGTTCAGGTCCTAGTGGGAGTTAGATCCCGTGCAGGTTCAAGTCCTGTCTTCGGCACTCTGAAAACTTTGCGGCCCTTGGAGTTACGCCACTCCAGGGGCCTTTTTCATGCGCCGTCCCATCTTACCCAATTTATCGCTAGCGGTCACGTTTGCCCCCGAATCTCCCCGAGCCGGTGCAAACGACGGTGTAAACGAAGCCGGCCTCGGTGCAAACGAAGTCGGGGCCTGGGGCCGTCCGGGGCGGGCGCGTCTTCTGCGGCGAGGGCGGGCGGTGCAAACGAACCCCGGTTTGGTGCAAACGAAGCCGGCCCCGGCGCGAACAGGGTGGCCAGTTCGGGGTCGATCGTGGCTTCCAGGGCGGCGGCCACGGGGAGCAGCACCTGATCGACGTAGATGCTTTCAATCAACTTGGACGTCGAATGCCTCAGTCCACGCATGGCGATGCTGATGGGAACACCGTTGGCCGCAAACGCGGTCCCAAGCGTGGTGCGAAGTGAATGCACGTCCACGGTATAACCTCGGGCGTCCCGTTTGGGGATGCCGGCGCGCTTGCAGTCTTGATCGAAACGCTTGACCAGGTCCCGAGGCACGAAGAACACGGGGTCGTCCGGGGCCTTGCCCTCCATCCGGGCGGCCAGCAGGGGGAGAAGGTCCGATCGGATCGGCACGGATTCCACCCGGCGGGCCTTAACGTCAAGGGCGGGCACTTGGATCATGGGCGGGGTGGCGTTCAAGAGTACGTCGCGGCATCGACGCGCGCGGGCTTCCCCGAACCTCCATCCCGACGCGATCAGGAAGTAATACGGGAAGGCCCGCGAAGGACCGTCCAGCTTGGCGCGACCGTGCCTCGGGGCGGACATCGCGGCCTGGCATAGCCGGACCAACTCGCCGGGGGCCAAGGCCCGTTTCGTGCGGCGGGGATCAGGAGCCGGGTTCGGTTTCGGGATCGTCCCCAGAGGGTTCGATGGCAACCGGCCGACGACGGGATCGGAAGCCCAGCGGACGAACGCGACGACGGCCTCGATATGATGTCCGATCGACGACGCGGAACGGATCGGCTTCCCGTCCGGGCCGGGGCGTTGCTGGGAAGCTATCCAGGCGTCCAAGCCCCCTCGCGTCACGTCGCCGAGGGTTCGCCAGCCGATCGCGGCGGCCAGCTTGTCGAGATAGCGGCGCGTGTTCGCCAGATGGACGGGCGACGGCACACCCCCGGCCTTGCCCCTGATTTGGGCGACGAACGCCTCAAAATGGCTCGCCAGCCCTTCGCGGGCCTTGCCGGCGGCCTTGGCTTGGGCGGGGCTCAGAATACCCGCCTTGACTTGCTCGTCTCGATGGACGGCGCGTGCCAGATGCAACCGGGCGTTCGTCTCGTCTTTGCAGCGGGTGTTTTCGAAGATCACCCGGCCCGAGGCGGCGCGGTACTTGCACCACCACTCCGCGCTCGGCACGGCCACCGTAAGCCGGCCGTCGGGTTGCGTCGTCACGCGGGCATCGATGAACCGCGTCGCCCCTCGGGGCTTCCACCGCGCCACGCCGTTTTTGACCGTCGCCCCGGCCGGCAATGGTCGGGTCGTCACCTTCCGAAAGATGCTCGCCATGTCCTCCATCCATCCTCATGGACGGCGGGGCGGCCGGGCGTTCGCGCGGCGTCGTCGCTCCGGCCCTCGGGTCTACCCGGCCCGCTTCGGGGCGTCAATGCGTGCGGCGGGCTCGAGGCCGCTCGGAGCGTCGTCATCGGCCCACAGACACGGTTGCACGACGGCCGGGGGCCGCGAGGCGCGTTGGATGTGGCGGAACGCCAGCCCGCACGCCTGGCACTCCATGAGGCGCGGCCGTCCGTTCCCGATCCGCGAGGCGGGGGCCTGGCATGGCGGGCATCGGTCAGTCATGGTCGGCCCTCCCATCGTCGTCGTCGGCCCCGTGCATCCACTCAAGAAACCGTCGGGCGCACGCCTGGCACAGATCCCAAGGCGCGACCCGATCGCGGTGAAGCCATCCATGGGGAGCGTCCAAGGTCGATCCGTCGGCCTCGATTGGTTGCTTGTATTTGTCGCACGTCACGATGGTCGATCGCATGGGTTGAACCTCGATGGGGAGGGCGAAAAAATCCGGGTATGCGGCCCGAGAGGGAACCTACAAAACCTACAAAAGAGGGTCGGGCGGGCTTTTGTAGGTTTTGTAGGTTCGCCCCAAGGGACCTCACGGCGTTTTTTCAAGGGCTCGCGGCAAGCGTGGGTTGATGTAGACGTCCTCCCTTGGCGCGCCGCCGGTGTCGTGGGTTTCGACGACGCGAACCCATCCCGAGTCTTCCAGGACGGCCACGGCGCGGCGGATCGCGTCGCGTTCGTCCAGCCCCGCCCATCCCTTCAACTGGATGTCGCGGCGGGTGAACGGGGAGGGCAGCTTGCCGGCCGCGATCCGTTTCGCCAGCGCGGCGGCGGCGGCCACGTCCGAAACCTTCCCGAGCCCGTGGACCCGCTCGGCATGACTGGCCAGACAGTCGCACAGCCGAACGGCCAGCGTCGCGGCGTGGATCGGGATCGGGCCGGGCCGTCCGCCTTCCGCGACGCCGCACAAGTGGGCCAGCAGCGCGACGCTCGGCATCAACTTGGGATACTTGGCCAGATGGCTTTCCAGGGCCGGGGAGACGTCCGGGGATCGTTGCCGGGCGGACAGGTCGCCCCGCCACTGGTAAAAGACTTCCTGCGCGTCGGGGGCGAACCGTAGGAACCGCGTCCCGTCGAAACGATCGGCTTCGGCCCCGGCGGCGTCGGCGGTCAAGCCGGCCAACGACTTGAAGAGCGCGAAGGCTCGATCCCGAGCGGCCGAATCCGGCCAGCGGTCGATCTTTTTCCACTCCCCCGGATCGTCGGGGTAGACCATGACCGCGAACCGTCGCAAGAGCCCGTCGCCCCCGTCGCGGGCGGCGTCGCGGACCAACGGGGCCAGCTTGGAAGGCTGCGCCCCGCCGACGACGGAAATCGTCGGGTTCGGGATTTCGATCGTCCCCCGGCCGATCCGATCGAACTTGTAGGATTCCCCGGTCCCGTTCGCCGCTTCCAGCATGAATTCGCGCTCGCCCTCATGTCCGGGCTTGTCGAACGCCCGAAGCCATCCGGGTAGTTCGTCGCGCACGACGCCGATCCCGTCGGGGTTGTCGCGTAAAAGCTCCCCCAGCTTTTCCACGGTCGCGTCGGCCGTGACGTAGCGGCGGCGGACGGGCTCGGGACGTTCGGCGGCCTTCTCCAAGTCCTTTTTGGCGGCGGCGGCTTCCACGCCGGCAACCAGCATCTCGGTTTGGTAGGCGGCCAGCGCCCTTTGGTACTCATCCTTGGCTTCGGCCTCCAAGCGTTTGAGCGGCTTCATGGCCGCGACAAGCGCGGGGGTCTTCATGACCGCCGGGCGGCCGATCAGCACGCCCCACAGGTTTGGGGAGACCGTCCAGTCGTCGCGGGCCATCGGCCGAATGAAGACGCGACGGCCCGCGACGATCCCCAGCGCGACCAGCGCGGCGGCGGATGGGAAGTCGGCCGGGCACTGGATGCGCTCCGCAATGTCGCACACCCAAGGGCGCAGGGGCTCGGGGAGCATGTCGGCCGCGAAGGGCGCGACGGGTGGAAGGTCCGCCCTCGGCGGTCGCCGCGACGGACTGGCACTCCGCATCCAGGGCGGCGCGACCGTAGGCGGGCCTCGAATCCCCGGCGGTCGCGCCGAACGCCGTGGAAGGCCGCGAGACGGGCTCGGGGTTCGCGGACGGACGTTCCGCCGGCCGCTTGGCGGCGGCCCGTTCGAGGCGTTCCGCGACGTCCGGCGGGATTGTCGCGACCGTCGGCGGGCCGATCCATCGGCGGGGCTCGCCATCGGTCCCGCGCGGCGGCGGGCAGACGCTTTGAATGGCCTTGGGCGAACCGTCGGGCTTGAACCCGCCGGCGCGGAACTCAAGGTCGGGAAAGTCGTCCAGATGGTAGACGCCTTTCCCGTCCGGCTTGCCGGCCAGCGCGGCCAACGCATTGGCGAACGCTTGATCGACGGCGTACAGCCGATGCGGCCCGCGAGTCGAGCCCCATCCCATCGTGTCGGGCGGCGGCCCGCCGAACAGCTTGCGGAGCGATTCCGCGCCCTCGGGGCCGTCGCATTCCAGGTCCGCGAGCCAAGCTCCGTCCGGCCCCGCGTCGGGGCCTAGGCGAATCCCCACTCCATCGTCGTATGGCGATGTGTATACGTCCTGGAACGTCCGGGGCGTATAGGCTCGCGCGTCCCAAGCCCCGCCGACGCATCCGGGATTCTCGCCCCTGACCGGAACGGGCCGGAAACCGCGCCCGATCAGCCACGCGGCGACGCCGCAAGGATCGGCCGACATGGGCGGCCCGCTCGGGGCCTCGGGCGCGGCCTTCGGCTTCGGCGGGGCGTCCAGCCAATCCAGGTCGTCGTCGTCGGCCGTCGGGGCGGGCTCGGGGCGGGCGTCCAGCTTGTCGAACATCGTCGGCGGGGCGGCCTCGGGCTCGGGGATGGGCGTCCCGAAGCGTTCGGCGGCGGCCTCGGATTCGTGCCTGGCAAGCACGGCCGCGAGCCCGTCCAGCCATTCGCTGTCGCTCGGGCTCGGGTCAAGCGCGGGGCGGCCCATCGGCGTCGCGCCTCCATTGGGCGGCGGCCCGTCGGGATCGACGGTGGCCATTGCGTCGACAAAACTCACATGGTCGGACAAGGCCGTTTCGAAGTCGCCGAAGGCCCCGCCGCGAACCTCAAGGGGCGTCGCGGCCAGCGTCGCCACGGCCTCGCGGATCGAAGCCGAGACGCGGGCAAGATCGGCGGGCGTCGCGTCGCGGCCCTCCATGATGCGGCGGACGATCCAGGCGTCGGATGCAAGTGTACTCATGACGTCACCGCCATACCTTGAAGGCGGGCGATGTAGCGTTGGACCTCGGAAGCCGGCCACAACCGGCGGCGGCGCGGTTTGACGCCTGGCAGCGTCCCGTCGTCGTGCAACCGGCGGACGGTGGATGGCGACACGGCCAATCGTTCGGCGACTTTCTTGACGCTCAAGAGGGCGTCGGGATCGGGGTGGAATGCGTTCAACGGCCGCCTCCCTTCCGGCACGACCGGCGGGGCTTCGCGGGCTTGGGTTTGGGCTTGGACAGGTCGATCCCGCGCGATCGATACCACGCGACGACGGCGGAATCGACGACCTCGCCATCGACTTGGGCGATATGCTCGGGGCACAGCGTGTGGACGGTTCGCGGATAGCCGGGTGAGTTGGGCGTGGCCATGAAATACGCCTCGGAACGGCCGCCGCGCGCCACGCAGCCGCGCGCCCAGGCGGCGCGAACTTCGGCGACCGCTTCGGCCAGTTCCCGCGTCATACTCGCCAGCGTCGTGAAGCCGCCGTCGCGAAGCCACGCCTCCAAGGTGGCGGGCTTCCAGAGCGGCGCAACGCCGTCCAGCGCGTCGGCGTCGGGGAAGATCCGCAAGAGGACCAAGGCGGTCAGTTCGGCGGTCGACTCGAGCCCCAACGCGGCGGCCACGTCGCGGCCGTCGAACATCAGCGACGCGAGGCGGGGGTACGGGGTGGCTTTAGGCATCGCGGCCATCCCCTTCCCCGGCGGGGGCGAGGCGAGGCTTGCGGCGCGTCACGCGCCAGCCGAGACGGTCAAGCTCGCCACGACAAGCCGACATGCGCGGATAGTCTTCCGCGTCGTCGTCGGCGATCAACTCGCGGAACCAGAAGATCGGCGATTCCTCGGGCCGGAAGGCGTCCGGCGCGTCGGGTCGCTTGGGCATCGTGTTCCCACCTCGGGCGTTCGGTCGGATCGGGTCGCGACGATCGCGGCCCACGACCTACGCGCGGCCGGGTGGGTCGTGGGTGGGTGGGTTTCTCGAAAACCCCGGCTTTCATGCGGCGAAACCGCCCTCGGATGGTTGTAAAAGTCGGGTGGACGGCTCAGTCGTCTTTTTCATCGACGGCCTGCATTCCCCCCGTCCGCCGGTCCCGATACCCGCGCTTGGGCCGACGGTCGGGCGGCATCAACCCTATGATGATGTCTACTTCCCTTGGGTATCGCTTCCTCAGATTGGTGCGATCCACCCCAGCGCCGCCGGCCGCGGGTTGCCGATCAGTCCGTAGTTCTCGATCGGTTGGTAAGGCATAACCGGCTTCCTCCCACGGCCACGTCCGCGCCGCCGGGGCCTTGCCGTCCTCGCCCTCGCCGACGCCGACGAGGGTGATCTCGAAAGGCTCGGCCGGCATGGTCGTTCCGGTTCATCGTCATTCGATGGAGTGGCGTCGGCGGCGCGCTCAGCTCTCGCCCATGCCCTCGGCGGGCTTCGGCGCATCCCCCGCGCGCACCTTCATCTCGATCCGCCGGCCGACTTCGGCATCGATGTGCCTCCAGTATTGGAAAGCGCGCCGGAGCACCTCGCCATGCACGCCGCCCAGCAGGCTCCCCGAAACCTGGTCGACCAGCTTCGTCCGCTGCTCGTCGTCGAAGACCTTGCGCACCAGGGCGCCCGGCTGGGAGAAATCGTCGTCGTCGCGCGGTTGATAGGCGCTTCGCACCATCTCGCCATCCGCTTCCCAGCCGTCCGGCGCCGGCCCCGTCTCGTCGGCCCATCCGCGGCCCCCGCCGTTGGGCGCGTAGACCGGCGCGGCGCCGCTGTGCTCGTACGCCATCTGTCCGTCGAACTGGTAGGTGTTGACCGGCACCTTCGGGCGGTTCACCGGGAGCTGATGGAAGTTCGTGCCGATGCGATTGCGCTGGGCGTCGTTGTAGGCGAACGCGCGGCCGAGCAGCATCTTGTCCGGCGACAGGCCGATCCCCGGCACCGTGTTGCCCGGCGAGAAGGCCGCCTGCTCGATCTGGGCGAAGAAGTTCTCCGGGTTGCGGTTGAGCGTCATCGTGCCGACTTTTTGCAGCGGGTAGTCCGCGTGCGGCCAGGTCTTCGTCAGGTCGAACGGGTTGACGCGATACGACTTGGCCTCCGCGTACGGCATGATCTGGACCGAGAGCGTCCAGCTCGGACGGTCGCCTCGGGCGATCGCCTCGAACAGGTCGCGACGGTGAAAGTCCGCGTCCCGGCCCGCCATCTCCGCGGCCTCGGCGTTGGTGAAGAACGCCATGCCCTGGTTCGTGTGGAAATGGTATTTCACCCAGAACCTCTCCCCGGCGGCGTTAATCCACATGTAGGTGTGCGATCCGTAGCCGTTCATGTGGCGCCAGGTGCGCGGCAGCCCCCGCTCGCCCATCAGGTAGGTGACCTGGTGCGCGGTCTCGGGATTGCCGGTCCAGAAATCCCACTGCATGTGGTTGTCGCGGAGACCCGAATCGGGGAGCCGCTTCTGGCTGCGGATGAAGTGGGGGAACTTCATCGGGTCCCGGACGAAGAAGATCGGCGTGTTGTTGCCGACCAGGTCGTAGTTGCCCTCCTCGGTGTAGAACTTCAGCGAGAAGCCGCGCACGTCGCGCCAGGTGTCCGGGCTGCCCTGCTCGCCCGCGACGGTGGAGAAGCGGGCCAGCATCTCGGTGGCGGCGCCCTTCCGGAACAGGGCCGCCCGCGTGTACGCCGAGACGTCCTCCGTGGTCTCGAAGACGCCGAAGGCGCCCGAGCCCTTCGCGTGTGGTTGGCGCTCCGGCACCTTCTCGCGGTTGAAATGCGCCATCTGCTCGAGGAAATGCACGTCGTGGAGCAGGATGGGCCCGTCGGGGCCGATCGTCAGCGAGTTGCGGTCGCTGGGCGCCGGCGCGCCGCTGCTCATCGTGGAATCGACCGAATGGTCGCCCTTGGGCGCGGCCATGATTTCTTTCTCCCTTGATGAAATCCAATCCCGTTGCTTGGAGACCGAGTCTATCACGATCCCCGTCAGGAAGCGCTTTGCGCGGTTGGCCATTCCTCGTGGAACCAGGTCAGCCCACCGCCCACGAAGTACGTCGAGCCTGTGACGCACGCGGCGTCGTCGGAGGTCAGGAAGGCCGCGACGGCCGCCACGTCTTCCGGCGTGCCGAGCCGCCCCAGCGGGATCTGCCGCGGCGGCGCCTCCAGCCGAAGAGCAACGAGGGCGGCTTGCCGTCCGGATCGGGCGCCGCCGTCAGGCGGAAGTCGCCGAGCGTGGCGTGCTCGGCCGCGATCGCGTCCTCGCCGGCCTGCTCCAGGCGCGGCTTCGGCCAGCCGCCCTCCTCATGATCGCCGCCCCAGGACCAGGTGTTGCGGAACCACGGGGTGGGGAGCAGTTGCCGCTCCATCCACGACGGGAGCGTGAGCTTCGCGCCGAGTTCCTCCGCCGGCTCGTCGTCGGCGAACCCGGGGGCGTCGGTCGCGATCTCGAACAGAACCCCGCCGGGCTCCCGAAAGTAGATCGAGCGAACGTGCGAGCGGTTCGTGGCCGGCGAGGCGTCGAACCCGAGCCGCCTGATCTCCTCGCGCCAGCCCATCGGCTCGTCGTCGTTCGGCGCGCGGAAGGCGACGTGGTGGACGACGCCGGCGCCCATCAAGCCCGTCCGGGCGTCGGGCGCACGGAGGAGGTCCACGACCGACGCGAACCCGTCGCCCGCCGCCTCCCGGTCCTCAAAGTGGCTCTCGCCGTCCTCGTCGGCCCAGACGCGCGTGACCTTCATATGTCCGCCTCCGCGGCGAGCCGGGCGAGCGGCGCGGGGTCTTCAGCGCGCCGCTCCCTGAAAAAGGCCGAGTGATGTGTCGTCGTCTGCCCGCCAAGGATCTAGAGCGGATTGTATCCACGACGGACCAACCCGAGAACTCCGCCGCCGCACGACACAACTCGCCCGCCGAGGCCGAGTCGGGGCGGCGCCTGGCTAGGCGGTCTCCGTAAGCGAGCAGCGCGAGCGAGCTCGTCCCATCCGGCCACCGCGGTAGTCCAGCATTACCCCGAGGGCGACTTCCGCGCTTCCGCCAGGGCTTCCATCGTCGCCCTCTTCGCGATTCTCTTGCTCCTACTCGAGGACGAGGAACGGACGTCCCGACGGCATCGACTTTGACAGGGGCAAGAATCGCCCGACGGCATACCTCCCGGGACCCGCGATCAGGATGGGGGCCAACAGCCCGATCAGGGCCAGGTTGAATTCGAACCCGCCCTCGGCGAGGAAGAAGCCGTTCTTCCCATGGACCATCGCGATCGCGCCGATCATGACCACGATCAGGGAGGCGGCGGAGAACCGGCTTAGGAAGCCGGCCACCAGCCCCAACCCCCCGAAGAACTCGCCGACGGCGACCGGGTAGCCCATCGGACCCATCATCTCGACGGTCGCCCCCAGGCCCGAGCCCCCGAAGGCCCCGAAGAGTTTCTGCGCGCCGTGCGCGGCGAAGATCGTGCCCGCGACGACTCGCAGGATCAACAGGGAGAGATCCACGGCCGGACGGTCTCGCGGGACCGATTGACCATTTGTCACGTCTGTACCCTCCTCCCTTTTAACGACTCGGACGACCCGATGCGATCGAGGAAGCCACGGACGAACCGCTTGAGTCGCCAGGGACCCCGCGAACCGACGGCTCGGCCCCGCTCGGTATCAATCCCACCGCGGCGCGGCGAGCCGTCGAACGACCCCCACCGAAAGCTCCCGGACAGTCCGACAAGTTTCGCCACGCCGCACCCGACTCCCTCAAGGCATCAGGACTCGGATTCGCGCCGACGACTCGCGACGCCGATGCGCCGACAATCATAGACCCGGCATAGCCGATCCGGCTAGGCTCTGTCAGAAAACCGGTCTTGCCATGATGTATACCCAGGTACACATCAGGGAGGTTCGGCATCGTGGTTCGACATGGATTGACCGACGACGAATGGGAATTGATCCGCGACGTCTTTCGGCCCCCGGCCCCCACCGGTCGACCGCCACGCGATCGGCGACAGATCGTCGACGCGATCCTCTGGATCCTTCGAACCGGGGCGCCTTGGCGCGACTTGCCTGAAGAATTCGGTCCCCAGGGGACGGTTTGGAATCTCTTTGACAGGTGGAACGCCGATGGGACTTTGGATACGATCTTGTCCCGCCCGCGGCCCTCGCGGATCGACGCCGGCGAAATTGATGATGAACTCTGGTGCGTCGACGGCGCCTCGGTGCGTGCCGCGCGCGGAACGCCGCCGAAATAACTTCCCGGAATTTAACCACGGAGTCACGGAGGACACG
>CALCIC010000084.1 GCA_937907405.1 uncultured Isosphaeraceae bacterium
CCCCCAGGTACAGCGAGTTCTCGTCGACTGCGAGGATTCGCCCCGAGGATCGCTGGAGGTTGCCCGTATGCCCGTGGTAGTTGCCTCCGAATTGAAGCGAAGGGGCGAGCAGCACTCTCGCGCCGAGTTGGACCGCCAACGCCTCGCCGATGCGTTGCCTGGCTTCCGCGATCTTCGGGTTCTCGACCTCGGCCAGCCGCAGGGCGGTCGTCAAGTCGATGGGGTATTCACGTTCGGCCGCGGGGATCGAGGGAACCTCGAACCCCGTAATCAGCGGGAGAAGACCGTCGATCTCGGCGTCGGCGCCAGTGGAGGCGCCGGCGCCGGCGTCGGCTTGCGTCAGGTTCGCGACCATCGCGGGGGAGGCGGCCTCCGCGTGCGCCGCGGTCGCCGTCCGAACGACGCCGGAGTCGGTGATTCGCGAGGCTTTCGCCGCGGCCGTTCCTGGCCTGGCCCCCGGAGATCCGCCGGAGGGGTCGGTTCCGGCCTGGGCCGGCGAGGCTCCGAGGGCCGCGGGGCCGTGAGATCCGCCGCCGTCGCGCCAGCTCAGTTTGGTCGTCGACGCGCATCCGGAGAGCATCACGGCCGTCAACAAGAACGAGCCGCTCAGCATCCCAGGAATTCGGAGTCTCGAACCGGGACTCCCATACGGCTCAGAAACAGTCATCGCCTCGCCCCTCCTACTCTGATTTCCTCAGTTCCGTAACCGACACCCTCGGAGCGCCTCGGTCGGGATCAGCCTCCCGAGGGGGGGGGCGCCGGGGAGGCGGGCTGTCGCGCCAACGCGGGACCAGTCGGCGACGCCCGTTCGGCCGGGGTGTTGTCGAGAAGGGGACCAGGGACGGCGGGGAGTTCCGAAGGGGGAATCACCCCCTCGGTCGGCACGGGGTGGGCCAACATGTCCGCCGGGGGTTGGCCGAGCGCCACGTAGAGTTCGAACTGGGCCCGGTCGTAGTCGACGATCGAGTCGAGGTAGGCGTATCGAGCCCGAGCGAGCAGCGTGATGCTGTTCACCGATTCGATCGCCGGGACCACCCGGTTCTCGATCCGAATCAAGTCCTCGCGAAGCCCTCGCGTACCGCTCCGCACGGCCTTCTCTGAGATGCCGATCCGGGCGAACCGGGCGTGCGTCTTGGCGTACGCCTCGGCGACCTCGGCCCGAACCTGATCGAGGACCGCGATCTCCTGGTAGTTGCTCACCCCCAGCCGGGCCTTGGCGGCGTTGATGATGGCGATGTTGCCGATGCCGCAATTCTTGAGCGTCCAGTACGTGAAGACGTCGAAGTCGGACCGATTGCCGAACGCCCCGAAGATGGGCCGCACCAGATTGCTGCCGCCCCCCATTGCACCGCCGCTGAACCCGATCAGGATCGTCGGCGAGAACGGCAGCAGCTTGGCCCCTTGCAGTTCCAACATGGATTGCCGAATCGCCGCCTGCCGCGCCTTCAGCTCCGGTCGCTGGAGCAGCCCGATGGCGATCAACTCACGCAGCGCGATGGGGTCGGGCACCACCGGGTGGGGCACGATGAACGCGTCCGTCGGATGCAACCGGATCGACGGATCGACGTTCAGGACGTAACTGAGTCGAGCCGACGAGACCAGAATGGCTTCCTCGGCCGACTTGATGTCGTTCTCGCGTGATTCCAACTCGGTCTGAGCCCGCTGCGCGTCGGCCTGTCGGCCCTGCCCCGCGTTGGCGTAGGCGGCGGTCAATTGGGCGAGCCGCTTCGCCTCGTCGCGAACCTGCAAGGCGATCGCCCGCTTGCCCTCGGCGCGGAGCAACTCCGAGTACGCCAGCGTCGTCTGGAGGAACGTCTGGTTCCTGACCGCCACGGCCGTGGCCTCCTGCACCTCTACAAGCTGTCGAGACGCCAGGAATGCGAACGACTTCTCGGCGATGTTCCCTTCGAGCAACACGCCCGGAACGGGAACCGTGCCCGCCGCCGTGGCCCCCGATCCAGAACCGACGTAGAACGCCGATCGATTGACCGGCAGAATGTTGCCGTTCGACTGCTGCAAATTGCCGGTGTGGTTGTCGTAGTTCATGCCCAGGTTGATCGACGGCAAGATCTGAGCGGCCGCGAGCTGGCGGAGGGCCGCGGCCTCGACCACGCGCTGCCGAGCGATCAGCAACTGGGGATTCTGCACCCCGGCCAACCGAAGCGCGGTGTTGAGGTCGAGAGGCTGGACCTCGGCTTCGAGGATCGTCGGTGGAGACTCCGGCGTGACCACGTCCGAACTCGACTCGCTCGGACGAGTGCGGAGCGGTTCGTCGTCCAGGTCCAGGGGGCGCGCCTGGATTTCCAGCTCCTCCCGCGCGCCCGAGGTGCTCGCCGCGGCGGCGGGCTCCGCCCCGGTCGAGGGGGCCGTCTGGGCCTGGCCCGGACGACCGGTGTGCAAGCCGACGGTCGCGAGAACCACGGCGACGGCCGTACGCATGATCCTGCTCATGACACTCCTCTTTCCCCTAAAGCCCATCCATCCTGGAGTTGGGCTTGCAAGGCTTTCTACGCGCGGAAGGATCGAAAAAGAACCAGGAAACCGGCTCGGGGGTGTTGGCCGCGCCGCTTGGCGGCGGCGTCCCGTCTCGCGGTGGAACGAGGCCCCTGGAGGGGCCGGGACGACGTTTGGACTCGTCCGAGCTTGACTCGGGTCTGTCCGCTTCCACTTCCGAGCTTCGCCGACTACCCAGGACGTCACCCGATTCTGCCCGCGGCGTATGGGATCCAGAAAACCGGCAGTGCGCGAATCATCTGATGCCCGAACGGATCAAGGAAGAGGAGGTCGTTGTTGTTCAACCCCTCTTCATTGGGAAACGACGACTTGAACGAGAAGTAGCCGTCGGCGTCGGCCACGTGCGCGGGGCCGGAGAACTTGTAAGCCTGGTTCGAGCCCGGCAGTTCCGCCTTGGGGTTGTCCTCGATGATCAGGCTGCCGGGAGTCGTGCGGCCGACGATCGTGAAGTTCTTGAAGACCGTCGACGCGCCGGAGATCTTCGTCGCGTTCCACCTCGGTTGATCACCGGGAGCGAGGTGCACGGCGACCTCTTGACGGATCGCCTTGGTCAAGGGCTGCACGTTCTGCATCAGGGCCTTGGCGTCGTACAGGTTGATGACGCCGTTGTGGTTGAAATCCGCCGAGGCGAGGTAGTTCGGATCTCCGATCTTGGAGTTGGCCGCCGGCGCGAACGCCGCGACGTCGTCGAAGTCGACCTTGCCGTCGCCGTTGACGTCCCCCACGAGGGTCGTCAGCGCCCCGTACGATCCCGTGGTCCCCTCCGCGCCGGTGACCCCCGTGGTCAGCGGCCCCGGCCGACCGGTCCGGGTGAAGGCGACCGTGGTCCGGTTCATCCCCGTTCCGGCGACCCTCCCCAGCCTGAGGGGCAAGAGGACGCCCTGATCGGACGAAGTGGACACGACCCGGGGTTGGAGGCCGCTGCCGTCGGCGGCCTTGACGAACAGGGCGAAGGTGTTGGCCCTTCGACGCGGGGTGAGGTTGCCAGGGGCCACGATCGCCGACGTCTTGTCGACCTCGCGCGGAGTCGACACCCTGCCGACGCTCTCGCCGATCGCGTTGGCGATCGAAGCGCCGCTGAGCATCGCTCGGACTTCAAGTCCTTCCATCCACGGGTGAAGACGAAAATACTTCAACCGGGCCATGATCAACCCTCCAGGTCCGCGACGACGTCCATTGTCCTCGTTATGGATCTTGTTTCGGTGCGACCCGGTTCAATCCTCGATCCCGAATCGACCGTTCACGGCGGCAATCCGTGCATCGGCGTCAATTCCGGCATGAACGGCCGCAGCCGCTACAACCCACACAATCCCGACGGCCGCCGTGTAACGCCAGGACGGCGAGCGGCGTCCGAGGCGCCGGGCGTCGACAGGCGAACGCCGATGCGTCGGTTCGTCGGGCGAGCCGTGGGAAGGCCCCGAATCGGATCAGGAGCCCGGCTCATTCGTGGAAGGGAAACTGAGGCGGGAGGCGCGTCGCGATTCGCGGTGAAGCGTCAAAGGAGCACGACGATCGCGCCGCGGAGGCTCGGGGGGGGGCTGGGCCGGGCC
>CALCIC010000085.1 GCA_937907405.1 uncultured Isosphaeraceae bacterium
AACCGGACCTGGATCGGGCCGACCATCGTCAGGTCTTCCTCCAGCTCGTCGGTTTCGTAGACCAGGACGTCCGGCCGTCGCGAGGCGAATCGTTGGTCCTGAATCATATAATCGCCCGTCATCTTGTCGGCGATCTGGTCGATGAACTCGACCGGCCTGGCGGGATCGCTGACGAACTCGTCGTGATCCGGCCCTGGCGCGGCCTCCGGCGGCGAGAACGTCGCCCGCCCCCCCGCGGCGAGGTACAGCGATCGCGGCTTGGCCTGGCGCGGAGGCCAGGAGTCGAAGGTCCGCCAGCGATTGGTTCCGGTCTCGAAGATCGTGGCCTCGGGCAGGGTCGGAGCGCCTCGTCCCTTCAAGTGGTACTGAAAGAACGGGAACTCGATCTGTTCGCGAAAGTGGGCCGAGGTGTTCGAGTTGAACGCGATCGGCCCCAGCGACGCGCCGTCGCCGCGCGCCCAGCCGCCATGCAGCCAGGGGCCCATGACCAGCATGTTCGTCGCCCGAGGGCTGGAGGCCTCGACGGCCTTGTAGGTCTCAAGGGCGCCGAAGAGGTTCTCGGCGTCGAACCAGCCGCCGACGGTCAGCACGGCCGGCTTGATGCTCTTGAGGTGCGGCCGGATGTTTCGCGCCGCCCAGAAGTCGTCGTAGTTGGGGTGCTTGAGCATCTCGTTCCAGAACGGCACGTCGTCCTTGTAGTACCGGGCGTTGACGTTGGAGAGCGGCCCCAGATCGAGATAGAACTTGTAGCCGTCCGTCTTCACTGGGCTCGGCCGCTGGTGGGCGACGTCCTTGGTCGGCTGGGGCCGAAGGTGGCCGTGCCTCGCCAGGAAGCCGAATGCGTGGGGCAGGAAGAACGCCCCGTTGTGGTGCCAGTCGTCTCCCGCGAACCAGTCGGCGATCGGCGCCTGGGGCGACGCGGCCTTGAGCGCGGGGTGGGCGTCGATCATTCCCATCGACGTGTAAAAGCCCGGATACGAGATTCCCCACTGGCCGACCTTGCCGTTGTTGTTGGGGATGTTTTTGACCAGCCAATCGATGGTGTCGAACGCATCGGTGTTCTCGTCGACGTCGGCGGCGTCGGTCTTCAGCGGACGATAGGGCCGCACGTTGACGAATTCGCCCTCCGACATCCATCGCCCACGGACGTCCTGGTACGCCACGATGTAGCCGTCGCGGCTGAACAGCGGCGACGGCCCCACGTCGCCGCGATAGAGATCGGCTCCGTAAGGCGCCACGCTGTACGGCGTCCGGTTGAGCAGGATCGGGTACGGACGGGACGCGTCCTTGGGGACGTAGACCGACGTGAACAGCCGCACGCCGTCGCGCATCGGGATACGGAACTCGGACTTCGTGTAGTTCGCCTTGACGTCGTCGCCCCCTTCGTCGGCCGAAAGCCCTGGGGCGACGATCAAAAGCGCGAGCAAGACGGCGAATGAGACGAACGAGACTCGATCTGGCCGACGCAACATCTTGCGTTTCCCCTCGTCACGGTTTCGACGGTTCACGAGCCGGCGCGATTCCCAAGGGAAGCGGAAAACGGCCGACTCGTCGATCCTCGAACCAGACTAAGGCAATCACCGTCCCAAATCAGCGCCCCAGTCCCAGTCGCTGGCGATGATAGGCCAGCCGGTCGCTCGGCGTCATCCGGGCGAAGTCGGGCCGACCGTCGACCTGGAACGCGGTCGATTCGCTCGCGGACGTCGACTTCGACTCGGTCACCAGCGGCTTCGGCAGAAAATGCGCGGCTGGGAAGCCGTTGCCGTCGCCGTTGGCGTGAGCGGGGGCTGGCGAAGCCGCCTCCGGCTTCTCGTGGCACGCGCAGGCGTGACGGCCGTTCGACGAGGGGGAGGGCGAGGACGCCGCCGCCGCGATCGCAGCGGCCTGGGCCGGGACGGTGACCATGCCCCCCCCCGCGTAGCTCATCGCCTGCGTGGTGATCTTGAGGTCGTCTTCAAGCTTTCGCTGAGGAGGAACGCCCAGGCGGCCGAGTACCGCGTGGTACGCCTTCACGGCGTCGACCGGTCCGATCTGCCCCTCGACGATCAGCCTGAGGATCTGCACGAACGCGAGCTGGTTCTCGGCGTTGTTGATCTTGCGGCCGAAGAGCGCGACCTTGGCGCCGTACTTCTGGGCGTCGGCCAGAAGCTGGAAGGCGTCGCGCGTCGTCCCCGCCGAGCCGCCGAGGATGCCGACGATCAGGTTCCGATCGAACCGGACCAGCTCCTCCATCGCCTTCGGGCCGTGGTAGACGATCTTGAGGAAGTCCGGCCGTCCCGCCGGCGCGACCCCGGCGAGCATCCGGGTGATCATGTCGTTGAGGTAGAACGGTACGATCGCCGGATCAAGCCCGGTCGCCACGTTCGGGTCGAAGACTTCGAGGAAGTAGCGGAAGCCCTTCCGCTCGGCCTCCTCACGGAACGCGTGAAACCGTTCGAGCGTCTCCACGTCGCGAGCCATGTCGTTGTTGAAGGTGACGCTGTAGAGCCCCAGATTCGCTCCCAGCCCACGCTCGTCGGCCGCGCAGTCGAGGTGGCCGCACTGGGCGTGGTCGATGCTGGCGGTCCGGAACGGTCGCGAGGGCTCGGCGGCGTAGACCGAGCCTCGCGCCAGAAAGATGTCGGTCGTGTCGTTGGCGCGGATCGCCGGCGTGACGGCCGAGTCGTCGAACAGACGTTCGCCGAACGTTAAAGCATAGTTGGAACTGGCCGACATGAGCATAATGTCGACCAGCCCCTGACGGGTGATCAGCCGCATTTGCTCGCGGTACTGCTCAAGCGATTTGAATCGGACCTCGCCGGCGTGCAGTTCAGGCGACTGCCCCGGCGCGCCGAGGCCCATCGCCATGTCGGCGTCCTTGGCGTCGGCGAGGATGAACTCGGGGCCGTCCGGGTTCGCGTGA
>CALCIC010000086.1 GCA_937907405.1 uncultured Isosphaeraceae bacterium
AACACGTTGGGGGGGGCGGGCTTGCTCACGCGGCCGGCCACCAGGCCGTCGTCGCTGATCGCGGCCGGGAAGTTCGCGGTGTAGCCCTTGAGCAGCGGCAGGATCGTGATCTCCGCCCCCCTGGCGAAGATGGGCGCCTCGTACAGGACGTCCGGGTTGCCGTTCTCGGGCATCCACTGGAAGCCGACGATTTCGCCGTGGGCGTTGATTCCGGTCGCGTCGATCGCTTCGTGCTTGGGGGTGACGATCGTGTAGGTCTTGGTCTTGGCCGGCTCATCGGCGGCGACGGCCCCCAGCGCGAACAGGCCGACGACGATCATGGAACGGATCGGGTGCGTCATCTTGAGGGTCCTCCTGGTTGATGAGAGGATACTACGCCGCCGTCGTGGTTGTTAAAGGAAACCGGCCGACCGCCGGATTTCGGGCCGGGTCGAGTCGGGGTTCCGCCGTCAGTTGCGACTGCGAGGGAGGCCCAGGCGCTGGATCTGGGGGATGGGTTCGAGGTCGACCCGGGGCTGGGTGAGGGTGCCCCGGACGCGCACGGCCATAAGCTGACCGCTGGCCTCGCGGAGCAGGGCGGAGAAGACGGGGACGCCGAACCGACCTCGGCCGTAGACCGGTTCGAGGCGGAAGTCGATGTTGTCGAGCGGGTCGCGAGTCCCCTTGCCCACCAGGCTGAACGCGCCGCCGGTCAGCTTGATCTGCTCGAAGTTGGTGGTTCCGTTGACGATCTGGAACACCAGGTCGGCCGAGTCGAAGGCCGTTTTGCCGGTCCCGCGCGGCGACGCGCCGCGGGAGAGGGCCTGGTTGAGCCCCTTGACGAACCGGAAGGCCATGGGGAGTTGGCCGATGTCCCCCTCGGTGATGTGGCCTTCGCCCCGGCCCTGCATGCTGCGGATGTCGGCGCCCCGGCCGTTGAACTCGACGCGCGCGTTGACGACCCCCTGAAAGTCCTGATGGCCGGGGAGGCTGCGCGCGTACGCCTGGAGGTCGCCGGAGGTGAGCCGGAGACTCGCCTGATAGTGCGGCTCGTCGGCGAGCGTGATCTCGCCGTCGCCGAACAACTCCCCCCCCAGCAGGCGGCCCCGGACGCTCTTGAGCCGCGCCACCCCCTGCTTCACTTCGATCGGCCCCTTGAGCTCGGTGATCTGGAGCCCGATGAAGTTGACGCTCTTGATGTCCATGATCCCGTCGACTTCAAGCTCGCGACCGTTGGACGATCCCGAAAGCTGATCGAGCAGGCCCTGAATGTGCTCAAGCGGGACGCCCGCCCGGATCGAGTTGCCGAGGAAGAAGACTCGGGCCTGGTCCCAACTGCACCAGGCCAGGTCGTCGGGCTCGCCCGACCAGCCGATCTTGAGGTTCCCCCTGGCGGTGAACGGATTGC
Organism: uncultured Isosphaeraceae bacterium; assembly: GCA_937907405.1. Classification (GTDB taxonomy): domain Bacteria; phylum Planctomycetota; class Planctomycetia; order Isosphaerales; family Isosphaeraceae; genus Paludisphaera. The sequence goes on from CALCIC010000086.1 coordinate 1,388, forward strand.
CGTCGTCGAGCCGGTGGGCGAACTGGGCCATCAGCCGGGGCATGATCCGCCGCAGGCCGGAGTCGAACTTCATGTCGCGGACCCAAAGCTCGCGGACGGCCAGGTCGAACGCGCCGGTGTCCTTGACCTCGACCTCCCCCTCGGCGAACTCCACCGGCGCGCCGTGGAACACGAATTTGACCCCTCGCATCGCCACCTTGCCGTTGACGAAGTCGAACCGCCCCGAGGCGTCGTCCATCCGCAGCTCGATGGTCTGGCCAGGCTCGACGCCGGGCTCGACCGACTTGGGGACGACCAGCCGGATGCCCGATTCGGGGCGTGGCGCGATGGTGATCTGGGTGTCGTCGGGGACGTTCGGCTCGATGCGGACCTTGGCCGTCACGTCGCTGGCCCCGTACGGGTTGATGATCGACCACGTCTTCTGCCAGGCCGCTTGCAGCGACTTGCGCAGGTCGTCGTTGAACGGCAGGTTCTCGGCCGCGAGATCAAGCTCGATCTTGAGCGGCGGGTCGCCGTTGGGCAGGTCGGGGCCGGGGAGCTTCTCGACCTTTCCCGCGCCGGTGATCGTCGCCTGTCCGTTCCGCCCCCTCATGTTCCGGAAGATCCAGAGGTCGGGGTGGATTTCGAGCGTGCCGGAAAGGTTGCGGACGGTGTACGGCAGCTCGTCCCAGGTGATCTCGCACCGGCCGTTGAGATCGAGCACGGCGTCGATGGTGAGCTCTCCCTCGGGCTTGACGCCGGGGCCGACCAGCGGCTTGCGAAACACATGGGCCTTCCCCTTGACCGCGCCGGCGGGGTGGAATCGGTCGACCCAGGGGCGGACCTCCGGGGGGAGCGCGTCGAGGAACGCGCGGTCGATGGGGACCGACTCGGCCTCGAGGTCCAGGTTCACGACGGCGTCGGGGCCGGGGGAGTGGATCGTCCCCTTCATCATCGCGGGCTTGTCGCCGACCAGGCCGTGCAACTCGACGTCGAGCTGATCGCCCTGGAGCTTGAGCGTGCCGTTGAGGTTTTCGAGCGGGTAAGGGAAGTGGCGGTAGACGGACGCGACGTCGCGGCATTGGACGGTCGCTCCCAGGCCGATCGGCCCCCCCGGCGTGTTCCGCAGCAGATGGACCAGTGCGTCGACCCGTCCTCTCGGCTTGAAGACGTCCCACAGCTCAAGGAACTCCGGCGGGGTCCGATCCTTGACGCGCTGGTCGAGTTCCAGGCCGAAGACGTCGAGGCGGAGGTCCAGCGGGGTCGTCTCGGGAGCGCCGACGGTCATCGTCCCCTTGGCGCGGACCGTCGTCGAGCCGTTGAACCCCTCGGCGTGGGAGACCGTCAAGACGCCGTCCTTGACGCCGATCTGCGCCGACAGCCGGTTGATCGGGAACGGCAGGGCCGGGCATTCGCAGACGCCGTTGTGTAGCAGCGCCTGGACCTCGTAGCCGAGCCTGGTCCCGGCTTCCGCGGCGGGGCGGTAGGTCAGCTTCGCAAGCTCGACGTCGATCTCGCCGCTCTTGAGGGCGATCGCGTCGAACGACGGGGCGAACTCGGCGGGGAGCCGGCGGCGGAGGGCGTCGGAGAGCGTCAGGCCGAACAGCCCCCCCTTGACGTCGGCGTCGCCGGCGGCCGGATCGACGGTCCCCTCGACGGCGATGCGGTTGAACATATCGCCCTTCGCCGATCCATCGAAGGCCAACCGCCCCCCCTCGCCGGCCTTGACGTTCAGCGAAACGTCGCGAAGCAGCGCCGTGGCGTCCGGGCGGCGGCCCTTCCCCTTCGCCGGGACGTCGGCGACGGCGTCCCGGGCCGCCGGCTCGTCTTCCTCGGCGACCAGCTCGATCGTGCCGTTGAGGATCACGACCGGCGGCGGGTTCTCGATGACCGTGACCGGCAGCGGATCGGCCAGCAGGTCCTGGACGTTCCAGACGCCGCTCTCGCGCCTGCGGAGGCGAAGAATCGGATGGGCCACGTCGACCCCCGAGAACTCGATTGGCTTGTCCCATCCCGACCAGCCGCGATGCAGGAGCTGCGCGGGGTTGAACCGGACCTGAAGCCAGGGGATCTCCATCGTGGTGAACGGCCGGCCGTCGATCGTCTGCTGGAGGTGGACGTGGCGGACGACCACCTTGCCGATGAACGGGTGGGGCTCGACCCGGCCGATCTTGACGATCGCATTGGGCAGGAACGGGACCAGCTCCGCCTGGATGAGCCGGGACATGGTGTCGCTGTCGGTGACGAACGCGTAGGCGAGCCAGCATCCGGCGGCCGTGAGCGTCACGGTCGCGACCAGACTCCAGACCAGGAATTTCAATACGCGCCGACCGAATCGCATGCCGCTTCCCCCTCCGTTCGTCTCGTTCCGCTTCAGTATTCGACAATTGTTGTAATAGTATCCTATGATGATGCGACCGTCGTCAAGCGCGGCGGTCGAGCCCGACCGGCGCACCGCAGCAGGCCGACCGCCGCCAGGGCCATGGCCGGGACCTCGCCGGGGGTTCGATACCGCATCGAGCTGGCGAAGACCATGTGCAGGCCGCAGAAGTAAAGGATCGGCCCGGCCAGCAAGATCCAGGCCCTGGGATCGGCTCTCAGGGTCCACAGGCCGAGGGCGGTCAGGCCGAGCAGCGGGATCATCACGACCGCGCCGGCGACCGTCGCCCAAAGCGACCGCGCCCCCTCGGCGTTGGGCCAGGGGCTCCAGTACCGCCCCAGCTTCACCAAAGCCAGCTCCAACGCCCGGCGGGGTTCGGCCCGGACGAACGCCCGCGCCCGGCGGGCCAGCTCGGCGTCCTGGTCGCGCTCGTCCATCGGCCAGACGTCCGGGTCGCCCAGGAACCGCATGTCGCTGGCCCCCGTCGCGCGCGGGTTGAGCCCGTCGTACAGGCTCGCGCCCATCCAGAGGGCCGTCGGGACGAACTCGCCGTAGATCGTCGCGTTGCGATACCACCAAGGCCCCATCACCAGGGTCATGCCGACGCTCGCGACCACCACCACCCGCACCGCCGGCCCGATCGCCCTCCCCGAGACCCACCCCCAGACCAGCCACCCGC
>CALCIC010000087.1 GCA_937907405.1 uncultured Isosphaeraceae bacterium
AGACTCTGCTGGGCGGATCGGGCGTCCGCATCGAGCGGATCGTCTCGCGGGGCCATGCCTCGCCCGAGGGATTCTGGTACGATCAGGACGAGCACGAGTGGGTCCTCCTGCTGGCTGGCGCGGCCCGTTTGAGGTTCGAGGGAGAGGAGCCGATCGACCTGAAGCCGGGCATGTTCGTGGACGTCCCGGCGCATCGGCGGCATCGGGTCGAGTGGACCGAACCGGATCGGCCGACGATCTGGCTGGCGATCTTTTACGGAGAACGCGCTTGAACAGCGACGAGAAGGCCCGGACCTTCGCCCCCGGCCCGACCCTGGACACCGTTCGCGCGTCGGACGGCAAGGTCCTCGGCGTTCCGGAAGGCTGGGCGCTTCTCCCCCCCGGAGACGCGGGGCTCACCCGTCGGGTCAAGGCCGCCGGCGACCACTGGATCGTCCGGGAGTGGATCGGCCGGAGGTCGTACTCCAGGGGCGTCTGGGCGGCCTCGGCGACCATCGACAGAATTCGGGCGGAGCTGGACGCCGAACGGTCCACCGAGGGCCACGCAAGGAAGCAGGAGGCCGCCGTACGACGCCGAGAAAAGGCCCAGGCCGAGTACGTCGAGGACTTCCACGACGCCGTGACGGCGTTCCTGGCGTTTCATCCGAATCACGCCGACCTCGCCGAGCGGCTGGCCCGCGCCGTCGCCGATCATGCGACGCCGGTCGGCAGCGGGACGGTCGCCCGAACGAAGCGAATCCCCGTCGAGCAGCGGGCCGAGGCCGCCGTCATCGCCTGGATGCGACATCAGACGACCGGCTACGACGGCATGACGATCTCAAGGAGCAAAGGTGAGCGGCGGGAAGTCCGCAGGATGCTCGCCCAGCGCTCTCAGGAGTTGTTGCGGCGGTATCGCCGGGGGGAGACGACCGGGGATGATTGCCCTCTGAAACGGGCGTTGGCCGTCGAGGACTGAGGCCGCCGAGCCCACGAGGGACGAGGCGAGGGCCCCGGCCGCCCGGGTCGTTCGCCGCGCTTTGATCGAGGACGTCGCGCGACGGCGGGCGGGTTCAACGACCCGGATCGAGGATCGCTCCGCCTTCTCCCCGCCATTGATCTACCATCCACCTCGCAATGCGGTGAAGTTCGTTCTCGCCCAACGAGGTCGGCTCTCGGCGCCGCCGCTCGATCCCCCGGACCCGATCCAGAGCGGCCTGGTAGTCCGCTCGCCGCTTCGGCGTCAGCTCGCCGCGGCCCGCCATCGCCCGAACGCGCTCGGGGCTCGTCAGAGGCGACGGCTGGCACCAGGTCCGCTCGAAGTTGAGGGCGGCCTGGAGATCCAGCACGTCCTCGACGGCCTTCGGGTCGGCGCCCTCTCCGAAGAGGTCGCGGCCCAGGATCTCCTTGTAGCGGTCGAACGGCAGATCGGGGTTTCGGCTGAATTCTCGATAGGCGACGCGGTTGACCCGCATCGGCAACTCGTCGTAAGGCGGTTCGCCGGGGGCGAGCCAGCCGAAGCCCAATGGCACTTGCCGCCTTCCCTTGAGCCACTCCTGGCCTTCTTCGGGCTCGGTCGCGACGAAGCTGAACGCCTCCAGCGAGGGGACGTAGCCCGTCGCCCCGATCCCCCTCGCCCGCCTCGCGCCGGCCTGAATTTCCTGAGGCCGACGCCGGGCCGGCGAGTCGTCCCACCACAGGCTGCTCTTCGCCTTCCTGATCAGGTCGGGCTCGGGATTGGAACTATGGGGAGTGAAGACCAGCGACCAGCGGGGGTCGAACGGCAGTCTCGCGGCCTTCACTCCAAAGCCCGGCACATCGGCCCCGGAGAAGTAATGGGGGAAGACGACGATCGTCGCATCGGGCTTCCTCGCCCAAAGTTCGTCCGAGATCGCGCGGACGAATGCGAATTCCTTCTCGAAGAACTTCGGCCCGCAGTCGTCGCAGTGGCAGATGGCGTAGTCCGACGACTCGATCAACAGTCCGTCGGCGTTCGAATAGAAATCGAAGGCCATCTCCCGCGCGTATTCGATCAAGAACTTCTGCGACTCGGGCCTCGACGGGCAAAGGTTGAACCCCCAGCAGCCGATGCCGAAGGCCGCCGTTGGCTTGCCGTCCTTGCCGACCGCTTTCAGCTCCGGGTGTTCCAGCGCGTACTGGTTCACGCCGTCGTAGCCGAACGGGGTGAAGCCGAGCAGGACCTTGATTCCCAACGAGTGGGCGTGGTCGATCAGGTCGCGGACGAAATCCTGACGGATGTTCTCGTGATCGACGTTGTACTTCCATGTGATCGGGTGCTTCGCCGAGCGGAACGCTCCGCCGACCCAGAGCAGCAGCGTATTGCCGCCGTCGTCGTGGATGCCGTTCAAGATCCGTTTCCAGTCGGCCAGGTCGTAAGTCGGCATCCGCATGAACGTGATGTAGTAACCTCGCTGGACGAACGGGCCGTCGGGTTTCGGTTCGTCGCCGAGGAGCGTCAGCAGGGCCAGGGCGGTCAGGATCAAGGGCATGGGCGTCAATTCCCCGAAGTGGAGCCGTCGAGCGGGCCGGGCGATTCGATCAGGATGAGGACCGACGGCGAAAGACGAAGGCTCCGCCCGTCGTCGTCGATCAGAGCGGCTTTACCAATCGACGACCGAGCCGTCGTCGGCGTCGAATTCCTCGCGATTCGTCCAATCGTGGCCGATCTTGTCCGCCATGGCGTTCTCGTCGAGTTCGACGCCCAACCCAGGCCCCGTCGGCAAGTCGAGATAACCCTCGCGCAGAGTGAACGGCGTTTTGAGATACCCCTCGCCCAGACTGACCTGCTCCTGGCAGAGGAAGTTGGGAATGGACGCGGCGAGCTGGACTCCCGCCGCGAGCGAGATCGGCCCCAGGGGGTTGTGAGGCGCGATCGCGGCGTAATACGCCTCGGCCATGCCGGCGATCAGCCGGACCTCGGTGATCCCGCCGGCATGGCAAAGGTCGGGCTGCAAGATCGTGGCGGCCCGTTTTTCCAGCACCTCGCGGAATCCCCATTTGGTGAAGACGCGCTCGCCGGTGGCGATGGGAAGGTGCGTCCCCCGGGCGATCTCCGCCATGACGTCGTGATTCTGCGCCTGGCACGGCTCCTCGACGAACATCGGCTGGTAGGGCTCGATCGCCTTGATGAGAAGCTTGGCGGTCGCCGGACTGATCGCGCCGTGGAAATCGATGGCGACGTCGACGTCGTCGCCGGCGGCCTCCCTCAGAGCGGCGAATCGCTCGGCGGCGTACTTCACTTCGCCGAGGGTCTCGACGTACCGCGCGGGCCGCCGCTTGGCGGGGGTCGTCTTGAACGCCGTGAAGCCGAGCTCGCGGCCCCGCTTGATCTGTGCGGGCGACTTGGCGTGCGCGTAGACGCGGACGCGGTCGCGCGTGGGGCCTCCCAGCAGTTCGTACACCGGGACGCCCAGCGCCTTCCCCTTAATGTCCCAGAGGGCCATGTCGATTCCGCTCAGGGCGCTGGTCAGGACCGGACCGCCGCGATAAAACGCGTGGCGATAGATCGCCTGCCAGTGATGCACGACGCGGCGCGGGTCCTTGCCCACGAGGTAAGGCGCGATCTCCTTGACGGCCGTCGCGACCGTCAGGGCGCGTCCCTCGACGATCGGCTCGCCCAGGCCGACGACGCCCGCGTCGGTGTGGATCTTCAGGAAGAGCCATCGCGGCTTGACGAGGATGGTCTCCAACCTGGTGATCCGAATCCGCTCGCGGGGAGCGATCGGCGCGGCCCCCTCGGCTCGCTCCTGGGCCTCCGCCTCCGGTTGATGGAATGCGGACCATCCCAGCGTCGCGAAGGCCCCGGCCAGTGCGTTGCGACGGGTGACCGCGCCTCGATCCTCTCGCTGATTACGCATTCTCAATCCTCGATTTGCTGAGTTCTCGGAAATTACGCCGATCTCGGGCGCACGGTCTGATACGATGTCCCGAGTTTCGTCGCCGGTCGATTGGTCGAGCAGGTCATCACGACGGCGTCCTTCACGGTACGATCATCAAGGTCCACTAGCCACGGGGCGCTGATCAGGCTGATGATTGAAAATGGACGGATTACGAGAGTCCGGTATCAGGTTCTGGCGTTTACGGTCGCCCTGGCGGCGGTGACGTATCTGGACCGAGTTTGCATCGCCCAGACCGCCGGTTTGATGATGACCGAGCTCGACCTGTCCCAGGTGCAAATGGGATACGTGTTCAGCGCGTTTACACTCGCTTATGCGATATTCGAGATCCCGACGGGGGCCTGGGGCGATCGGATCGGCGCGCGGCGGGTGCTGACGCGGATCGTCGTGTGGTGGTCGGCGTTCACGATCGCGACGGCGGCGGCGTTCAACTACGCCTCGCTGCTCGCGGTGCGTTTCCTGTTCGGGATGGGGGAGGCCGGGGCGTAGATCGGAAGAGCACACGTCTGAACTCCAGTCACCTTGTAATCTCGTA
>CALCIC010000088.1 GCA_937907405.1 uncultured Isosphaeraceae bacterium
CGGAATTCCCGGCGAACTCGCCCAACGTCCTGTCAGTCGGCGGCACCACGCTGTCAGTGACCGGTTCGAACACCTACGGCGGCGAGACCGCCTGGAACGCCTCGTGGTCCTGGGGCCGGGGAGGGTTCTCGTTCTCCGGGAGCACCGGCGGCGTGAGCCGGGTCGAGCCGCTGCCGGCCTATCAGGCGGCCGCGCTGGGAGCCTCCTACTCCTCGGGGCGGGTCGTTCCCGACGTCTCCATGGACGCCAATCCGAGCAGCGGTTTTTCGGTGTACGACTCGGTGCCGGGGCTGAGCCAGTCGGGCTGGTTCAAGGTCGGCGGCACCAGCGCCGGGGCGCCGGTCTGGTCGGGACTGGTGGCGGACGCCGACCAGGCCCGCGCGTCGTCGGGGCTGGGCTCGCTCAGCTCGACCCAGACGCTGAACACGCTGTACGGCGTCTACGGCTCCAGCTCGTCGTACGCGAACGACTTTCACGACGTCAAATCCGGAGTGAACTTCGCGGGTTACGCGACCACCGGCTACGACAGGGTCACCGGCCTGGGCTCACCCAACGCCGGCTCGATCATCGCCGCGGCCGCGGGGCCGGCGACGCTGACCAACGTCACGCCCCACGCCGCTTCGATGCAGACCGTAATCTACATCGTTTACTATCGTGGCGTGGGAACGCACGACCAGGTGGGATCGACGACCGCTCAAGGGGCCGCGGAAATCACGGCCGTTGAGATCCGATTCGTGGCGACGGCCCTCGCCGCGCTCTCGACCACTCCCGTCGCGATCGAAGTCCCGGCGCCGATCCACACGACTTCAACAGAGATCGCCTCGACCGTGGCCCCTGGATTGCCGAATCAGTCGTTGACGGCCTCGACCAACTTCGAGGCGCTCGGTGCGGACTTGTCGGGGCTGACGTCAACGGTCTACAACGGTCTGGACGTCGTCGTCGATGCGACGGCCGATCCGCGGGTCGTCCCCGGTCGAGGCGATTTCCCCGCGCCGCCAATCCTCGATCCCACGACCCCCGTTCGAGTTTGGGACGAGGCCCTGGCCGGCATCCGCGACGAGGCCGAGGAAGGCTCGGCCGAGCCGCGCGCATTCGCTCCGTGGACCGGCGGCGACGACGCCGAGGAGGACCTCGCCCAGGCCGCGCCCGGCCTGCTCGGCGTCTCGGCCCTCGCTTTCGTCGTCGGGATGAGCTGGAACCGCCGTCGGGCCGAGGACGACGACCGACGGGCCCGAACCTTCGTGATCCCCGCGCCCTCGAACAACTAAAGCGGCCGATCAGGAGAAGACCCGCCGGCGGCCAGAGCCTCGGGACCGGGATTGGGATCGTACAACGAGATTGGTCAAGCGTCGGCGCGGTCCCGGACTACCTCGAATGACGGAGTCGGGCTCGTCCGTCGTCATGGCAGGCACGACGACGGACGAGCCCGATTGTTCCGTGCCGATGATAGCCGAGGCCGGTCGACGCGTCGGGGGGCGGGATTTCGATCCGCGGGCGGGTTCGGCTCGGCTCAGAAGAACATGGCGAACCGCATCCAGATGGTGCTGAAGGTGTCGATCGGCGTGGGGCCGTTGATCTGGATCGGGTTGTTGAGCCCGTTCCAGAGGTAGTCGAGGCTCAACCGGGTGTACTTGTTGGGCCACCAGTTCATGCCGACCATCACCGAGTCGAGGCGGTTGGTCGAGGTCGTCGGGTCGGCCCACCCCCGGGCGAAGTCGCCCGTGCCGGTGTTGACCATCGCGTACTGCGCGGCGATCTGCCAGGCGCCCGGCCCCCATTCATGTCGGCTGGGGTTGAACGGACGGAGCGGGGCGACGGTCGAGTAAGCCTGGAAGCCGCTGCCGTTGAAGTCACGCTCGCCGGTCAGGAAGTACGAGGCGTTGACGTACCACGCCCGCTGCGTCGACCGGCCGCTGGTGGTTCCGTCGGTGAGCTCTCGGCTGAAGTTCATGTATTCGGCCAGGAAGCTGAAGCGGCCGAACCAGAAGACGTGCGGCGCGATCCGGCTGCGCAGGCCGTTGGTGCTCATGCCCGGCTTGTAGGTGAAGAACGGCACGCCCGAGGCGTTGATGAAGCCTCCGTTGGTCGTCGGCTCGCCGGCGCCGTTCAGAAACGAGATGTTATTCTGCTGGAGCGCGTAGTGCTGCTCGCCCACCGAGCCGCCCACGCCGCCGCCGAGGCCGTTCAGGACCGTCTTGGAATCCTGGAACGGCTTGAACGTCACGGCGCCGTTGTATTCCATGTTCCGATTCATGTCGTAGAAGAAGCTGGTGCCCGAGTTGCCGATGCCGGACCAGTACTGCATCCGATTCTTGAACAAGCTGCCGGTCGCCATCACCCCCAATTGACGTTTCCCAGCGAACTGAAACACCGGCGAGTTCGTGATCACCGGCTCAAGGGCCGGCGTGAACGCGTAATATTCATACAACGGCGGTGCGAGCCCCTTGCCGGCTCGGATGGTCAGCCAGTCGCCGAAGCTGTACGCCATCCACATATCGAGCAAGTTGAACTGGCCGACGAACCCCTGGGTGCCGATCTGGTATTTCCAGTTCTTGGTGATGTTGCCGTACAGGAACGTACGAGCGAATGGCACGAAGAACCCCTGGAACGACGTCGGCATGTTCTGGCGGTCGAAGAACGCCCCGTCGATGGTGATCTGATTGGTCAGGTTGGCGGTGAACTCCTCGTTCTCGTCGGCGACGTGGAAGTAGCCGCCGCCACCTAGGGCGCCGGTGGCGTTGCCGTTGTAGCGATAAGAGCCCTTGAGCGGGAATGCGTCCCCGGCCTCTGACTTTCGCAGCGCGTTGTGAAAGAACTCGCCGCGATTCTCATCGGACTGCTCCTCGGGAACGGGCTTGTCCGGCGCGAGAGGTTGGTTAGGAACCCCCCGACCCCTACCAGGTTCGAGGGGCCGGGCCGACCCATCGCCGGTGGTCCCGAACGGGTAGGGATACGCGGCGCCCCTCCCTCCGGCACTGGGTTGGTCGGGCACCCCCTGGCCCCAGCCGGGTTCAAGGGGCGTTGGCGAGCCTTGGACGGGGGGAGCCGGCGTCGTCTGGTACGCCTTGATCGTGGTCAGCTCGCTCTGAAGCCGATCGACGTTCGCCTTGGCGTCTCGGACCTCCTGCCGGAGCGCCCTAAGCTCTTTCAGTAGTTCCGCATCGGCGCTCAGGCCTCCCGGGGGCAAGGGCGCGACCGCCGGGGCCTCCTGCGCGAGGCCGACGCGACCGGTTAGCAGGGTGACGACAAGCACTCCCGCGAGCTTGACTGCACGGCTGCGACCGAGCACGGTAGTTCGGACAACTCCGTCCGGCATGAGAGGGGCCCCTGTCTATCTGAATAATCGACGGGATCGATACAACGTTGATATTCAGATCGGCGTGACGGTACCCCCAGCCCAGAAAAATTTGCCGTTTCTAAGGTTTATTCCCCTGGATCAGTCTCCGATCGGCGAGAACCAGTGATTGGATGCGAGGCCGCCCGACTTGACAAGCCAGGGACGGCCGCCGGGGCCGTCGGTCCAGAATCCGGCAACAGTGAACGCGAACATCGCCAGGTCGGCCGTAACGGCGGCGGGGGGCCCGCACCACCGCACGCAGGTCGCGTCGTCGTCCAGCGGGGAGATCGACCGCATCAGGCC
>CALCIC010000089.1 GCA_937907405.1 uncultured Isosphaeraceae bacterium
CACGACGCTCTTCCGATCTGGATGCGGCGGTCCGGCGTCAGAACGCGCAGGAGATAGGCTTCGTGGAAGGCGGCGGGCGCTTCGATCAGGGCCTCGACGGGATGCCTCGCCGACAGACGCTCCGACGCTTCCCTGTACTCGAAGTCGAGCATGGCGTCGACCCGTTTCAGGAGCGACTGAGCCATGAGGACGTAGACGGCGGACCCCATCCCGGCGATCGTCACGATCAGCAGGGCGCCGTACCAGATGGTGAGCCTGACGCGGATGCTCGTCGGCCTCATGATTTGGCCCGAAACGCGTAGCCGACGCCTCGAACGGCCTGGATCAGCGCCGGCGCCCCGATCCCGTCGAGCTTCTTGCGCAGGTAGTTGATGTAGACGTCGATGATGTTGGTCTTGACCGCTTCCGGCTCGCGCCAGACCTCGCGCGCCAGCTCGTCGCGGCTGACGACCTGATCGACCCGTCTCATAAGGTAATCCAGAAGCTCGCATTCGCGGATGGTCAGCTCGACCTGGCGCGACCCGCAGGACGCCCGGCGATGGACGAGGTCCAGGTCGACGCGGCCGGCCCGCAGCATGCCCGACTCGACGGCCGCCTTGCGACGGAGGCAGGCCCGCAGCCGCGCCAGCAGCTCGGACCATGCGAACGGCTTGGCCAGGTAGTCGTCGGCCCCGAGGTCGAGCCCGCGGACTCGATCCTCGAGAGCGCCTCGGGCCGAGAGGATCAGCACCGGCGTCGAGAACCCGCCGGCGCGCAGCTCGCGGAGGATCTGGATTCCGTCGTTCCCCGGCAGCATGAGATCGAGGACCAGGCAGTCGAACGGCCCTTGCATCGCAAAGGCCAACCCCACCCCGCCGTCCTCGACCGCCTCGACTTCATAACCTTCGTCGGTAAGGCCGCGCTGCAGAGCCCAACGCAGCTTGTCCTCGTCCTCGATGACCAAAATTCGCGGCATAAATCGGCTTCCTCCCGCGGCCCCCCAAATCGGACGACCCCCAAATGATACCGAAACCCGGCCGTTCGTCGCCTGCTCCCAGGTCGACCGGGTGCGGCGAAGGTTCCTGAAACCGAGGTGTGCGGCCAAGCCGTGAAAGCCCGAAGCGCCAGCGAGTGAATCCCCTCGCCATGCGTTCGGAGCATTCACTCGCCATGCGTCCGGCATATTCACTCGCTGGCGCTTCGGGCTTCCTTCGCGTGAGGGCCGGCAGGAACATCGGCCGCGCCCGGACGACTTCATTTCGTCGAACCGACGCGTTGGACGCTGCTTTACAACGGCGTCGACGTGAAGGAAAATAAAAACCAAAGGAAAAGCGATGACTCGATTCTCATCGTGCGATAGTCTGACTGAACTCGGAAATCTTAATAGTCTGTGCGGATGCATTCTGCAAACCCACGAGGGCACGACATGCCGCGCCTGTTAGTCGTAGAAGACCAGCCGAAGCTGCTTCAAAGTCTGGAGCGGGGGTTGCGGGAAGAAGGTTATGACGTGCTTACGGCGTCGGACGGGCACGACGCCTTCGAGCAGGCGAGCACGAACCCCGTCGACGCGGTGATTCTCGACTTGATGCTGCCGGGGCGAGACGGACTGGAAGTGCTGCGAGCGTTGCGGGCCGACGGGTTCTCGAAGCCGGTGCTGATCCTGACGGCGCGCGACGGCGTCGAGGCGCGCGTGGAGGGCCTCGACTCGGGGGCCGACGACTATCTGGTCAAGCCGTTCGCCTTCACCGAACTGGTGGCCCGAGTGCGGGCCCTGCTGCGCCGCGACATCATCAGCCGGGAACTCTGCTTCCAGGCCGGCGACCTGGAGTTGAACCTCGTCGCGCGGTCGGTGGTGCGGGGAGGGGTCGAGATCGACCTGACCCGCCGCGAGTTCGAGTTGCTGGAGTTCCTGCTCCGCAATAAGAACACCCCGGTGACCCGCGAGATGATCGCGCGCGAAGTCTGGAAGGAAGGAACCGGCACCCTCACCAACACGATCGACGTCTACATCACTCTTCTGCGCAAGAAGATCGAGCGCCCGGAGAGCCCGACCCTGATCCATACGGTTCGCGGCGTGGGATACGTGCTGAGGGACGTCGAGGAATGAGCCGGTTGAGCATCCGTTGGCGATTGACGCTGTGGTACGGCGCGGTGCTCGCCGCCGTGCTCGCCGTCTTCAGCGTCTCGGTCTACCTGCTGATGAGCCGGCTTCTGGAGTCCAAGGCCGATGACGACCTGAACCATCAGATGGTCGTCATGGAAGAACAGATCAGCCAGTCCGACGACGAATCGACCCTGCGCGTGCGATTGGCCCAGCAGTTCGCCAAGCACCCGGTCTACGAGATGCAGGTCACCGAGAACGGCGACAACACCTGGCTGCGAAGCGAGCGGATCGTCCAGATCGGGTTGCCGCGATCGACCACGGAAGGCGACATCGCCGAGGGGGTTTTCGAAGACATCAGCCTCCCCGGGCAGAAGCGCGTCCGAATGTTCAGCAAGGCGATCCGGCGGCCCTACGCGTCGCTTCTGGTCCAGGTCGCGCGCAGCTCCGAGCAGAACGACAAGCATCTCGGCGAGTTGCGCGGCGTCCTCCTGTTCACCGGCCCCGTGCTTCTAGCCTGCGTGCTGGGATGCGGCTATCTGCTGGCCCGCAAGGCGCTCGCCCCGGTCGACCGTCTGGCCGCGGAGGCCGACAAGATCACCGCGACCCGGCTCAACCGTCGACTGGAAGTCCTCAACCACGACGACGAGTTGGGGCGTCTCACCCGGACGCTCAACGGCATGATCGCCCGGCTCGAGCGGTCGTTCGGCGAGATCCAGCGGTTCACGGCCGACGCCGCGCACGAGCTGCGCACGCCGCTGGCGGCCCTCCGCAACGAGGCCGAGGTGACCCTCCGGCTGGATCGCGACCCTCAGTTCTACCGGAACACCCTCGAAAACATGCTGGAGGAAATCGGCCACCTGACCGTGATGAGCGAGAGCCTCTTGTTCCTCTGCCGCGAGGACGCCGAGAACAAACCCACGTTCGCCGACCTGCGCCTCGACGAACTGACCCGAAGCGTGACCGATCACATGCGAATCGTCGCCAGCGCCGACCAACTGGAACTCGACCTCGACGAGCCTCTCATCCCCTGCATCGTCCACGGCGACCGAGAGCGGCTGCGCAGGCTGCTGTTCAACCTGATCGACAACGCCGTCAAATACACGCCCGCGGAGGGCCGCATCCGCGTCGGCCTGGATTACCGCAACGGCCTGGCCCGACTGTACGTCGAGGACACCGGCATCGGCATCGCCCCGGAGCACTTCCCCCACATCTTCGACCGGTTCTACCGCGTCGATTCCGCGCGGCCGAGGCATTCGACCGCAACCGGCCTGGGTCTGGCGATCTGTCATTCCATCGCCCTGGCCCACGGCGGAGATCTGGAAATCGCCAGCCAGCCGGGGCGCGGCACGAGGTTCACCCTGGTCGTCCCCGCCAGCCCCGTCGATCTCTCCGGCCAAGGGGCGACGACGGCGACGGCCAGCCTCAAAGCCTGACCGCCGGCGGTTTGAACGACGGTCATCGGCGGAGCGCGTACAGGTCCAGGTGTTCGAGCATGTCGAGAATCCAGGGGTTGCTCCAGGGGCTCCGCAACGCGTAGCCGACCGAGAGAACCGACGCG
>CALCIC010000090.1 GCA_937907405.1 uncultured Isosphaeraceae bacterium
TCCGCGGGCGATCCCTCGCTTGCGCTTCGGGCTTGTATTTCAAGGCTTCGCCACCACCTTCTCCTCATGAGCCATTATCCTTAAGATCGCGTCGGGCGGAAGTATACTAAGGATAGGCCGCGCGGTCGGCGGATCTTTCGCAATTCGGCAAGCGGAGGCGAGCGGGGGCTGGCCTTGAAATCGACGACGAACCAACCCAATCCCAAAGTCCGGCGCGGCGTGCCGTTCCCCGAACTCAATCGCCGAACAAGGCGCGAACAAACCCAATTTCCCAGCCCGGCAAGCCTGGGCGGTTCGGTCGCGAGACAGGCCGCATCGATTCCTGACACCTGACACGCCTGTTCCAGCGCGAACGAACCCAATCCCGCCGAGCCGCGCGGCATTGAGCGCCGGGCGCGCGGGGAGGGCGGCTGTCGTCGAGTGGAGGCTTTTTTGAGCGATCGAACCCAAACCCGGCGTCCGGGAGGCGGGCTCAGGAACTGGCGCCGGCGGGCGGAGCCGCGTCGTCGCCCCGGCTCTCGATGTACTCGCGGAGGTACTGGAGGAACGTGGGGAGGCCGACGGCTTCCCAGGCCTGTTCGATGACTTCCTTGATGTGCTGGTTCTGGGCCTGAAGCTCCTTGAACGCCTTGTTGTCGGAAACGCCCAGGTCCATGCCCGCGATCTGGTCGTGGGTGTTGACTGAGAGCATCATTCCGGCGGCGTTGGGCCAGGGCTGGATCTGAAGCTTCATGTGGGGGTAGTGTCGGTTCCCCAGGCGGAGGGCGTAGATCGGGGTCTGGGTCCCCGGCACCCGGCCCGCCCGCTCGAACGGGGGCTTGGGAAGCAACTCGGCCGCCGACTCGCCGGGCGACCAGGTCATCCGTCGGGCGACGGATTCGGGCGGCTCGGTCCCGGGGTAGGCGTGAGCGATGTAAATCTCGGCCGCCCGCCGGACGAGGTCGATCCGCAGCGTGCTCAGGTCGGGAACCGGCGAACCGGAAGAAGCCTCCATGTACGATCCTTCTCTCTGAATTCTCTCCGCCGGTCGTCTTGGATCCTCGTCGCAACCCCCGTCTCGACGCCGAGTCCAGGTCCACGATCAACGAGACTCCTCAAAGCCGGCAAGTCCGGGGCGGTGGCGCGCCCTTATTCTTAACGATCTCAAGGATACTCGTTCCCCATCCCGGCGGCATAGTGGTTTCGCCTGAAGAACCGGACGCCGGGGAACCCGCCCGGTCATCCCCGGGTTTGCATCGACAGCGTCAAGACGTCGCTTCGGCCGTGCCCCAGGACGCGGAGGCCGGCGTCAAAACCCTTGGCCTGGAGGTTGATCGCGTCGGTCGTCTGGGTGTACGGCTCGATCGCGATCACGTCGGGCTTGGCGGGGGGGGGGAAAACCACCAGCTCGCGGAACGACCGGTCGAAGCCGAGCTGAAACTCCCCCCCCTTCTCGAGGTCGATCAGCCGGCAGACCCCTTCGGCGCCGTCGTGCTCCAGGTCGGTCAAGACGTCGTCCAGCTTCAGGCCCTCGATCGGCTTCCCCCGTCGAAAATCGAGCCGATCGTCGACCGGAACGATCTCTCCGGTCGGCAGGAAGTCCTTCAAGGTCCAGGTCTTCGAGGCGGGGATGACGATCCTGGTGCGGCCGAGGTCGCCCCCCGGCGCGAACGGCAGCCGAAAGTAGGGGTGAATCCCGAAGCCGTACGGCAGGTCGACGGCCGTCGGGTTGGAAATGGTCGTCGTCATCGTCAGGCGGCGACCCGACAGGCCGTACCGAACCTGAATCACCGCGTCGGCCGGCCAGTGGTCGCAAACCTCGGGCGCCTGCTTCGAAAGCTGGAATCGACCGATCAGGAACGCCTCGTCGGTCGTCGCCCGGTGCTCGACCACCTCCCAGGGACGATCCGCCACGAACCCGTGAATCGCGTTGGGCCCCTTGGTCCGGGCCAGCTCGAACGACTTCCCCTGAAACGCGAACGCCCCCCCCCGAATCCGGTTGGGGAACGGAAACAGGATCGGGACCCCGCTCCCTCCCGCCCCTCGCGGCGCATCGGCGAACCCCGGGCCCGCGACGACCATCGGCCGCGCCTCCCCCGCGACGGGGAGCCGGAGGTCGAACAGGTTGAACCCGTACCCCGGCAAGACCGACGCCGAAGACCCGGCGTCGTCGTCATGCAGGGAATAAACCCTTCCGCCGCCGCGATCCTCGAAACTGATACGAAAACCCAATGTCGACGCTCCCCTGACTTCGTCTATCAAACGGTCTCCATCGCTCCCGCCCCTCGCCCGCGCCTTGCCTGCTTGTACCCCAATCCGATCCCCAAGAATACAAGGAATC
>CALCIC010000091.1 GCA_937907405.1 uncultured Isosphaeraceae bacterium
CCGGTTCGCCCTCGTTCGCGGACGCCCGACGCGCGTTGAAGACGAAGCTCGGGGAACCGCTGCCGCCGGGGGATCCCCTCCCCGAGCCGCCCGCGGGGGTGTTTCGGCGGATCAAGTTCCCATCGAAGGTCGGCGACCTGTCGGCTTACCTTACACCCGACCCCGACGACGGTCGGAAGCACCCGGCGATCATCTGGATCACCGGTGGCGATTCCAACTCGATCGGCGAACTGTGGGAACCCGCGCCCCGAGAGAACGACCAGAACGCCGCAGCCTACCGCATGGCCGGGATCGTCATGATGTTCCCCTCGCTGCGAGGCGGCAACGACAACCCAGGCCGGCGCGAGGGATTCCTTGGCGAGGTCGACGACGTGCTCGCCGCGGCCAAGTACCTCGCGGCGCAACCCTACGTCGACCCGGCTCGGATTTACCTGGGCGGCCACAGCACGGGCGGGACCCTGGCGATGCTCGTCGCCGAGCTGAGCGACCGTTTCCGCGCGGTCTTCGCGTTCGGCGCGGCCGACGACGTACGAGGCTATGGGGGGCAATTCGTCTACCACCAGCCCGGTGATCCCAAGGAGTCGGTGCTGAGATCGCCCGGCTTCTGGCTCGATTCGGTCCGCTCGCCGCTTTTCGCGATCGAGGGTACGGGAGGAAACATCGAGTCCCTCCGGGCCATGCAGAAGAGTTCAACCAATCCACTGATCCGTTTCGTGACGGTTCCAGGGGTCGATCATTTCGGCATCCTCGCCCCTGCGAACGAGGCGATCGCGGCGAAGATTCTCTCCGATACCGGCCCGACGACGGGGATCACACTCTCGGAGCAAGAGTTGAAGGGCGGCGGTCAGTGAACTGGGGCGACGCGGTCGCAAAGGAAGGTCGACCCGATTTGCGCAGACGTCGAGACTCTCTTCCGTCTGGCCTCCCGTGCGTCGTCTTGGATAGGATTCAATGGAAAGCCGACGCCCCTGATCGCGGAACGGAATCCATGCCTGGTCCAAGACGGACGCCGGACTGTTCCATCATTTTCATCAGTGCTGGATCGGCGCCCTTTGCGACTCGCTCAACGCCGGACTTCTCTCACCGGGTCTCTTCGCCTTGATCGAACAAGCCGAGGTTGGTCCGGACGTCGCCTTGACCGCGTCGAGTCGCGCCGAGCCCGACGTCTACGCTCTCAAGGCCGACCGGGTTGCGATCCGGCATCGGCGATGGGGCGTGGTGGCGGTGATCGAGGTCGTTTCGCCGGGGAACAAGAACAGCGTGGCGGCTACGACCTGCGCCGCACTCGTTCCCAACCGTCGTGATTGAAGGCTAAGGAGTGATATCCCCGACGGCCGTCCTCCTCCCGGAAGTTGCAACGGACCCAAGGGAGGCCCCATTCGTCGATCCGGTAGATTCGGACGGGCCGACGCCTTGCGATCAGGCGCTCGTAGACCCGCCTCGTACATGGGGGCAGGAGATAGCCGGACTGCGCGAACTCGCTCGGCATCGCGACCAGCCGGATGCGGTCACCGACCCGAAGGTCGCGCCACGACTTATCCATGGGGAGGATCATCCCGAACAGACGGCGGGTGGCCTTGGATTCGGTTTCCGAGCCCAGGGCGAAAGCCTCGGCCCGCGTCCCCGGGTTCGGCGAACCGAACCCGGGCCACCCCATTCCGCTTCCTTTACTCTTCTGGAATCGACAGAGACGACGGAACGATCCGGCGCGTGGAAATCGCGCCGCCTCGCCTCGCGGCCTTACTTTCCTCGGCGTCCGCCGGTGCCCAATCGGCCGGCTTGCGGGGGGCCGGCGTTCCTGGCCTTGGTGACTTCGCGGATCTCGCGCGTCTGCTCGGCGGTCAATTCGCCGGAGGCCGCCTTGGCGGGGGCGCCGGCCTTCGCCTTCTTGTTCCCCCCCGACGGGTCGACCTTCCCCTTCGCCTTCGATCCGACGCCGCCGGACGTGTCGCCGAGGCCCTGGGGCAGGGCGTCGCTGAGCTTGAACCTTCCGATCCCGGACATGGTGAGTGCCTCTTCTTAACTAAACGAATGACGATCATCGATATTGGATTGGATTCCGCGGGGCCGCTGGCCCTTGATGCTAGATCGTTTCGCGACGACCACACAAGAGCGAAGATCCAACGACCGTGCGAGCGGGTCTTTGAAGTTGCAATCAAAAAGCAAACCTCCCCGCTTGAGTGAACGGGGAGGTCGCGAGGGATCTCCTCAGCGGTCGACGGCCAGGCGCGCGGTCAAGTGCCGGCGCCGACGCCTTCCAGGCTTTGCTCGGCGGCGCCGGAGAGTTCGTCCGACATCTCGCGAAGCTCCTTGCTCTCGGTCTTCGACCGCCAGACGGCCCAGCCGACGCCGACCATGCAGAGGAGGCCGACGAGGTAGAGCACCCAGGAATAGTCGCGTTGGCCGACGGCCAAAATGGTCGGAATGGCCAGCAGGCTGACCATGTTCATGACCTTGATGAGCGGGTTGAGGGCGGGGCCGGCCGTGTCCTTGAGCGGATCGCCGACGGTGTCGCCGGTGACGGCCGCCTTGTGCTTCTCGGAGCCCTTTCCGGTGTAGGCGGTGCGCGGCTCGTCCTCGATGGCCTTCTTGGCGTTGTCCCACGCGCCTCCGGCGTTGGACATGAACACCGCCAGGAGCTGGCCGACGATGATCATGCCGGCGAGGAAGCCGCCCAGCGCCTGCGGACCCAGGAAGATGCCGACCATGATCGGCACCAGGATGGCCAGGAGCGCCGGGCCGATCAATTCTTGCTGAGCCGCCGAGGTGCAGATGTTGACCACCCGGCCGTAGTCGGGCTTCTTGGTCCCGGCCCAGATCTCCTTGTCGCGGAACTGGATGCGGCACTCCTTGACGATCAGGAACGCGGCGCGGCCCACGGCGCGGATGAGCATCGAGCTGAACAGCAGGGGGACGACGCCGCCGATCAAGGCGCCCACGAACACCTTGGGGGCGGCCACGGACAGCTTGCCGGCTTCGTTGAGGTAGTCGCTCAGGGGCATGGTGGCGACCTTGTCCTCGCTGCCGACGGCGACCACCGCGATGAAGCTGGCGAACAGGCTGACGGCGGCGATCACCGCCGAGCCGATGGCGATCCCCTTGGTCTCGGCCTTGGTGGTGTTGCCCACGGCGTCGAGGTCGGCCAGGATCTGGCGGGCGCGGTCGTAGTTGGCCTCCCCCATCTCGGCCTTGTCGTAGCCCATCTCGCCGATGCCGTTGGCGTTGTCGGCCACCGGGCCGAACACGTCCATCGAGATCGTGTTGCCCGTCAGCGTGAGCATGCCGATGCCGCACATCGCCACGCCGTAGGCGACGAACAGCGGACTCGCCCCCTCGTAGATCAACACCGAAAGCGAGATCGCGCCGGCGATCACCAGAGTGGCCACCACGGCCGACTCGTAGCCGACGGCGATCCCCTGGATGATGTTGGTCGCGTGGCCGGTCTGGCAACTCTTCGCCAGGCCCTTCACCGGCTCGTACTGGGTGTGGGTGTAATAGCTCGTCACCTTGTTCAAGCTTACCGCCAGGATGATCCCGATCAGGCAGGTCCAGGCCGGCCGCATGTCGAGCGTGCTGAACAGGCCGAGGTTCGCCCAGAACGACTGTCGTTCCGCGAGGATCGGCCCCTCGTACGCCTTGGTGAACGCCTTCAGCTCGGCCCCCGACGCCAACGCCGCGTCGCGGGCCCGGGTGAAATCGGGCGTGAGATTGTAACCGTAGGCGGCTTGGGGATAAGCGCGAATGTAATCGTTGTCGATGTGCAAGTAGGCCAGGCCCAGCAGCATGAATCCGATCACGCTGATGATCGAGCCGATGATGAACCCGCGATGGACCGAGTGCAGGGCCTCGTCGCTGGTGCTGTCGGCGCCGGCCTTGACGCTGTAGGTGCTGATGATCGAGCCGACGACGCCGATGGCCCGGACCAGAAGCGGGAAGATCACGCCGATGTGGCCGAAGCTGGCGTAGCCCAGGATCATGGCGGCGACGATCGTCACCTCGTAGCTCTCGAAGATGTCGGCGGCCATGCCGGCGCAGTCGCCGACGTTGTCGCCGACGTTGTCGGCGATGGTCGCGGCGTTGCGGGGGTCGTCCTCGGGGATGCCGGCCTCGACCTTGCCCACCAGGTCGGCGCCGACGTCGGCCGCCTTGGTGTAGATGCCGCCGCCGACCCTCATGAACAGCGCCAGCAGCGTGCCGCCGAAGCCGAAGCCGAGCAGCACTTCATACGCCTTCTCGCCGAAGATGATGAAGATGGCCGTCCCCCCCAGCAGCCCCAGGCCGTCGGTAAGCATGCCGGTGACCGTACCCGTGCGATACCCGAGCTGAAGCGCGTTGCCGTAGCTGGTCCGCGCCGCGGCGGCCACCCGCAGGTTGCCGCGGACCGCGAGGCTCATCCCCACGAACCCGACCAGCCATGAGAAGAACGCCCCGGCCGCGAACGCCGCCGCCCGGCCGAGCTGCACCGCGCCGGTCGCCTCGGCGGTGAAGTAGAGGATCAACGTGATCAGGAAGATCAGCGGGAACAGCGCCTTGGCCTGCCGCATCATGTAGGCCCACGCCCCCTCGCGGACCGCATCGGCGACGTCGCGCATCTTCTGCGTACCCTGGTCGGCGCCCAGGACCTGGCCGACCAGCATCCCCGCGTAGGCGAGGCCGGCGAACGCGGTCAGCAAGGTCAGGATCAATCCCACGCGTTCGGGCAGCGCGTAACTCGTCAAGGGCTCGAAGAGAACGAGGGCGTGTTCGTTCGCCTCGCCGGCGGCCGCCGCCTGGATCGGCGCCTCGACGGCCGGCGGGGCCGCATTGTCTTGTTGGCCCCATGCCAGGGCGGGGCTCGCCAGCAAGGTCGCCGCGAGCGTCGCGGTTCTGAGAATCTGCCACCGTTGCATGATCCCTGTCTCCAACCTTCAAGGAAGCAATATCAACACGAGGGGCGTCGCACTTCCACTCTGCGTCCGTCATTTGGGAATCATGCCGTCTCCAGCCCGTTGCGGGCCGTTGCATCGCGATAAGAAGGGCGCGTCGGCTCGATCCATTCTTAGGAACTACGATCCAACCCCGGCGGCGAGGTCGCCCGCGGACGGATCGGCTCCTCAACGGAATCGTCGGGTTTGCGGTCGATGGGTGATTCCCGATGCCTCCCGATTAAACACTAGCGGCGGATGCCGGGAAAGAGCCTACAGCCGCGCGGTTCTTCGGTTGCGTCGGAACCAGCCGTCCGACGCACCGGTTCCTTGCCGATCCTGACGAACTCGGCCCTCCCGCGGCGGACATGTCACCTTGACGACGCGTGGGGTGATGCGTCCATGTGGCCGCCGGGCGGGTTCGCTCTTTTGAAATGAGGGTCCGGTGAAGCAAGGTCTCGGATCGACGTTTCGGGCCGCCGTCGCCGATGGGCGAGCGAGGCTGCGCGAGCGCGCGTCGCCGGATCTACTTGGGGAAACGAGTGGTGTCGATGTAGCGGTAGGCGCCGCCGGTGGCGCTGGCCAGGCGGCGTAGGGGGGTGTTCTGTCCCAGGTCGGGGCCGCGGCCGAACTCGACGGCCTGAATCCGGCTCTTGCCGGTCTCGGTGAGCAGTTTGTCGACGTCGGTCTCGGTCATGGAGTCGGCGTCGGTCAGAAAGAACACGACCTCGGGCCGATCGACCAGCGCGGTCCGCAGCGCGATCATGTGGTCGGTGCCGCCATAAGGGACGATGGCTTTGAGTTGCGACCGGACGCGGGTCTTGTTGATGGCGGTGGCGTTCATCATGCCGGGACGGCCTTGCGGATCGGTCAGCTTGGTGGCTTGAAGGTGATAGAACGTCACCGAGACCTGGGCGTCGGGAGGGAGCCGATCGAGGCTCGCCAGCAACTCGCGCTTGGCGACGTCGAGGGCGTTGCGCAGGCCCATGCTGCCGGAGCAATCGATCACGTAGGCGAACGACCGCCCGGTCTCGCGGGCGCCGAAGAACTCGGCGCCGGGACCGACGCCGCGACCGACCCCGCCGCCC
>CALCIC010000092.1 GCA_937907405.1 uncultured Isosphaeraceae bacterium
GTACACGATCACCGTCCACGGCCCCGGCCAGGTGATCGTCACCGACACGACGCCCAACGACGGCGCGCTCGACGACGACATCGCGACCATCCAGATCGTCGGCTCGAACATCAATTCGACCTACGTGACCGGCTCGACGGTCGCCTCGGCCCGCGTGCTCACCAACGGAACGGTGAAGTTCAACCGGCTGATCGCCTCGCAGGGGGTCAAGTCGATCCAGCTCAACGGCTTCACTCTGACCAACAGCGTCCAGCCGACGCCCGCGGAGAGCACCGGGATCTTCCTGTACGGCGGCGTGCAGACGTTGGAGTTCCACGACATCGTCGGCCTCTTCGATCTCGCCGAGGAAGCGCAGCCCTACCAGATCTCGATCGGCGACCCGGCTCAACCGATGAAGGTCAAGCCGTCGATCTACATCGATTCGATCTACAACTCGGTCTTCGACAGCTCGGCGACGGACGTTCCGACCGAGCCGATCACCACCCCTTACGTTCAGTTCTCGATCAACGGGACCGTCCAGAACTTCAGCATCGTGTCGGCCACCCAGTCGGCGTACGCCCCCAACTACGTCGTCGGGAGCAAGAACGGCACCGTCGACGCCTGGGGCGGATACCCGATCTCGGGTCCGCCGCCGGCGGGATACCAGTTCTTCTTCAACGTCGTCGGCACGACGGGCCGCACCTCGCTGCAGGCGCTGGCCGTCGACAACCTCAAGGTCCGCGGCTCGGCCAAGAACTTCACGGCCCAGAAGGACACGACGCCGTTCACCTCGTCGAACAGCGGCCTGCACCGGCTCCGACGCGCCACGTTCGGCGGCAACGCCGACGGAGTGGCCCTCGACGTGAACGGGAACATCGGCGACCTGACGTTCAACCGCGGCCTCGGCGACCCGACCGGCGTGTTCACCGCCAAGGCGACGGTGCCGCCGACCTCCGACATCGGCGGCGAAACCCAGACCCAGCTCTTGCCCGCTACCAGCTACGGAATCCCCGAGGGCTCGACGGGCTACCCGGCGGCCGGCGACCTCGGCGGCGTCGTCCGGGCCAAGAACATCCGGTCGGTCCGGGCGAACGCGGCCAACATCAAGCTCATCACCGCGCAGAACCCCGACTTCGTCTCGCTCAACTACCCCGGCACTCCCGATTACGTCGTTCAGCCGGGCTCGGCCCTGACCAACACCGCGATCACGACCGACGGCTCGATCAACCACGTCAACGTCCGCGGCGACGCCCTCAACAGCGAGGTCAAGACCGGGTTCAACTACCAGGCGTACCTGCAAGGGCTGCAAGGAACCCGTCGCGCCAGTCGGATCGCGTCCTACAAGCAGCGCGGCGACCTGATCAACAGCGTGATCTCCTCGACGTACATCCCCGCGGACGGCGTCTACGACCAGAGCACCGGGACGGCCGGCAACGGCCAGATCAAGGGCGTCGTCAGGGGCTCCGCGTACGTCACCGGCGGACGCACCGCGCTGGGCAACTACGGATCGGGCGTCTTCGCCCGCTCCAAGGTCGGCCGCCTGCCAGTCGGCCCCTGACGCAAGCAGGAGAGGCCTGAAACGATCGAAGCGCCGGCGACTGGATCACCCCGATCTCGAAGGGGAAACCACTCGCCGGCGCTTCGCGCTGGAATGGTCACCACCGAAACAGGATCGTTCCCCAGTTCAGGCCAGAGCCGAAACCCGAGGCGACGAGCAGGTCGCCGGGGTCGATCCGCCCGCTCCGGTTCAACTCGTCAAGCGCGATCGGGATCGAGCCCGCCGACGTGTTGCCGTAGCGTTCGAGGTTCTTGAAGACGGCCTCGCGCTGAAAGCCGAGGACGTCGCTGGCGGCGTGAATGATCCGGACGTTCGCCTGGTGGGGGACGAACCACTTCACGTCGCCGACGCTCACTTGACCGTGGTTGAGCACCGCGAGCGTCGAGTCGGCGAGAATCCGAACGGCCCACTTGAAGATCGCCCGGCCGTCCATGGTCAGGTAATGCAGCCCCTGCTCCACCGTCTCGGCGCTGGGGGGCATCCGGCTGCCGCCTGCGGGGCGATTCAGCAGGTCGCCGCCCGATCCGTCGGAGCCGAGCTGATAGGAGACCAGCCCTTGCTCCTGCGAGCCCGGTCCCAGAAGCACCGCGCCGGCGCCGTCGCCGAACAGGGGATAACTCTTCTGGTCGCCCGGGTTGATGACCCGGCTGTTGCAGTCGCCGCCGATCACCAGCGCGCGGCGGGCGTTGCCCGTGGCGATGAACTGCGAGCCGATCACCAGCGCGAAGCTGAAGCCCGCGCAGGCCGCCTGGACGTCGAACGCCGGGCAGTTGAGCCGGAGCCGATCCTGCACCAGGTTGCCCGTCGATGGAAACGCCATGTCGGGCGTGAACGTCGCCAGGACGATCAAATCGACGTCCGCCGGGTCGCACTCCGCCGATTCCAGGCAGCGGCGGGCCGCCTCGGTGCAGAGGTCACTGGTCGCCTGATGCGGCAGCGCGAACCGACGCTCGTGGATTCCCGTCCGGTTGACGATCCACTCGGGATCGAAGCCGAGCGAGTCTTGTAGATCCACGTTGCTGACGACGTTGTCCGGAACGTAGCTGCCCGTTCCGAGGATCTGAATGCCTTGCAGCGTGCGCGTTCGGGCCGCGATGTGCGGCTGCCCGTTGCTCATCGTCGAAACACGGCCCTCAGGACCCGTCGCGTGAGAGCCGCCGATCTCTCCGTTCGTCACGGCCATGCTGCTTGTTTTCTCTCGATTATCGGGAAATCACGGCATGTCGGACGTCGCTCCGCCAGTGTCGTGAAACGTTACGGAGACAGGGTTTCCGGCGAACGAGAGTCGCTTGGCGCGGCTCGAAGCCGTCGAGGGCGAGAACCTGTCGAGAAGATCCAGACTATAATGCCTGCCGACGCCTAAGACCATAGCAAAGCGGATTTTGTTCCATCCCCGGAGCCCGCGGACGTGCCCGAACATCTGATCCGACTGCGCGGAGGCTGGGAACTGCTCGACGCCGACGACGCCAACTCGACGCCGAGCCCCCTGACCCTGCCGACCGCCTGGGCGCCCCATCCCGCGCCGCGCCGGCTTCGGCTGGTCCGCAAGTTCGGAGCGCCGGCCGCCGACCGGGTTCGGCTCGCGCTCGAAGCCGTCGAGGGCCTCCGCGCGATCACCCTGAACGGCGTCCCGCTCGCCTTCGACGCGACCTCGGCGGACCGTCTCGTGGTCGATCTGCCGCCCCTTGGGGATCGAAACGTCCTGACGCTCGACGTCGATCTCGCGGGGCCGTCGACCGTTCCATCCCCCCTCTGGGGACGCATCGCGCTGGCGATCGCCGAGTAACGCGACGACGAGCGCGCACGCTCCAGGAACCGCGTTGCTCGGGGGCGACGACCAGGTCCGCCGAGCCTGGAATCTCTTGGCGATGGGTCGGCTCGCCCGGTAGGATGATTCCAAACCAGATCACTCTCCCCTCATCGACATCCGAAGATCGGGGCGTTGCGGCCGATGACCGAGCAGCGATACGACGATTATTTGAGGACCTACCAGCTCTGCCGGACGGGGTTCCTGTCCCTGGCGGTCGGCCTGGTGCCGTTCGCGCTCCTTCAGGTCTCGATCATCGTCGGTCAGGTCCTCGTCGGCGACCGCCAAATCGAGATCTGGCTCCAGCAAGCGACCTGGCTGGACTGGCTTCCCACTCTGACCACGTGGTCGACCCTGATCGGCGCGACCTTGCTCTGGGGTCGTTGGGACAACTCAAGCTGGCAGCGCCGGACGTCGCTTTTGATGACCATGTGCTTGATCGACGTGGGCATCTGGTTCCTCGACCTCGGAGATCCCCAGGGGATCGGCGACTGGGCCTGGTTCCGCGGCCGGTTCGGCAACGCGCTGGGCTGGGCCGAGGTTGCGCTCCTGGCCAGTCTCTCGGGCGATTTTCTGACTCATCTGGGCGTCGAGCAGGCCGAGGAGTCGGCGAAGTCGACGCGTTCCCTGGCCGCCAGCGGCGCGATGATCTGGCTGCTCCTGTTCTGCGAGACGGCCAACCTCCGCGACGGCTGGCCGATCAAGCCGAACGCGCAGATCCCTCGACAAACGCTGCTGCTCAGCCTCGGCACCAATCTGATCTGGATCATCTGCCTGATCCAGATCACCGCCCTGGTCGTCGCCGCATTCCGCCAGTCCGATCACCAGGTCCGCGACATGGAGGCCGACGACCGCATCCGCGAAGACGTCCTCTTCTCCCTCACCGACGCCGACGTCGACTCGGCTGACCGCCCCGCCCCCGCCGAGCGCGCGGGCTCGCGAGATTCCGGGGCCTGA
Organism: uncultured Isosphaeraceae bacterium; assembly: GCA_937907405.1. Classification (GTDB taxonomy): domain Bacteria; phylum Planctomycetota; class Planctomycetia; order Isosphaerales; family Isosphaeraceae; genus Paludisphaera. The sequence goes on from CALCIC010000092.1 coordinate 4,302, forward strand.
ATCGAGCCGGATCAGCCGCCCGAGGCGACGGTCGAGGCCCCCTGGTCGAGCAGTTCGCGCATCGACTTCGGCAGTGGGAAGTGGACGTTCTCCTCGCGGACGAACGACTCCTCGATGGTCGCCCCGCAGTGGCTCTGGAGGTATTCGACGCACTCTTGCACCACGTCTTCCGGGGCGCTTGCGCCGGCGGTGATGAGGACCGTCTCGGCGCCGTCGAACCAGTCGGGCCGGATCTCCGAGACGCCGTCGATCAGGTGCGACGGGATGCCCATGGAATGGGCGATCTCGGCGAGCCGGCGGCTGTTGGAGCTGTTCTGGCTGCCCAGCACCAGGACGACGTCGGCCCGCGCGGCCAACTCGCGGACCGCCTCCTGGCGGTTCTGAGTGGCGTAGCAGATGTCGTCCTTGGGCGGATTGGCGATCTTCGGGAACTTCGCCCGCAGCGCGTTGATGACGATGTTGGCGTCGTCGACGCTGAGGGTCGTCTGGGTTAAATAGGCGACTTTTTCGGGGTCGGGCAGTTCCAGCCGGTCGACGTCCTCGGCGGTCTCGACGAGGACCATCTGCTCGGGCGCCTCGCCCATCGTGCCGATCACCTCGTCGTGCCCCTCGTGACCGATGAGGATGATCGTGTAGCCCTCGCGGGCGTACTTGATCGCCTCAAGGTGGACCTTGGTCACCAGCGGGCACGTCGCGTCGATCGACAGCAGACGTCGGCCCTTGGCCTGCTTGCGAATCTCGGGCGAGACGCCGTGCGCGCTGTAGAGCAAGGGCGAGCCCTCGGGGACCTCGTCCAAGGTCTCGACGAACACGGTCCCACGCTTCGAGAACCGATCGACCACGTACTTGTTGTGGACGATCTCATGATAGACGTAGACCGGCGAGCCGAAGAAATCGAGGGCCCGTTCCAGGCACTCGATCGCCATGTTGACCCCCGCGCAGAAACCTCGGGGATTGGCCAGCAGTATTTTCATCGCGGGGGCGGCTCCATCATCGCGAACGGGACTGAGTTGCCCCCATCGTACGCCCCCCGCGCTTCCAGGGGAAGCCGACCTGGAGCCGCCCTCGCCCGACGGCCTCACCCGCGCGCCCTGGCGCGGCGCGACAGACCCGCGACCCCCAGGCCGCCCAGGCTCATCATGATCCAGGCGGAAGGCTCGGGAGCGACGTCGAACGCCGCCGTGAGGTCGTACCCGTTGCCGTTCGCGTCGCGAAGCGAAATGCGGTACTCGTAGCGACCCGCCACGGGGTTCGCCGCGAAATCGAAGTTGTCTGCAAAGAAGAGAGGGATGTGGCTGTGGCCGGCGAGCCCCTCGAAGCCCGCCACCTTGTTGATCGCCGGAACCTGGAGTTCGCCGAAGTCGTCGTTGAAAACGCCGTTGGTGTACGTCCCCCCCGTGAGGGTGAGCGGGAAGATCGCATTGGGGAGGATGGGCCCCGATGTGAAATCGGGAGATGAGCCGAGCGGACTTCCTTGGCTGCCGGTCAGCATGAAGACGAAAAACACCCCCATGCCGTTGGAATACTCGGATGGGCGAAAGCTCGACCCCTCGTGAAACCCAGCCGCGGCGATTCCATCGGCGAATTCGTGAGTGTACGGCCCCGCATGCGGGGCCCCGGGGCCGATGCCGAGGGTCGGATTGCGGACGTGGTTCGGAGGAGGAAGCAAGACCTCCTGGGTGGCTCCAAATCCCGCATAACCGTCGGCGGCGGTCCCGACCTGGGCCGCGAAAACGTGACTGTCGACGACGTCGAACGTGGGATTCCCCACCTTCGTGACGACGACGCCTCCCCGCGCCGCGTCCCCAATCGTCAGGGCGACGACGAAACTAGCGACCAGAACATGAACGCATAGAAAACCATGACGAAACATGACAGGCCTTTCGCAACAGAAGTACGTCCGAACGCACGCGACCCGCTTCGATTAACGAACCTTTTTGAGTGTTTATCGAGATCAACAACTGGAATCAATCGGTTTCTCATTTTTTTCCGCGTCGCAAAACCAGGCGGAGCATCGCCCCAGCAGCATGCATTCATCACTATGCCTCACTCCGTTCACGAAGACGAGGACGTCGGGCGACCGTCAAAGCCGGCGCCCGCGGCGCCTTCGCAGGCGCGACGCTGCTTGAAAGCCGCCGCGTGGTTCTGCTACAGTCCACCTGCGAGGGGAGGACGGTCTGCGCGCGGTATCATCGAGGGCTTCATGAGTTCCGACGACGAGCGAGTGTGCGACGACGGCGAGACCGCCGGGCTGATCGCGGCGATGTCCGAGCAGATCTGGAAGGGTCGTCGGCCGGGGACGCCGCTCCACCTGATCGGAGTTCGCGCGAGGGGGGTGCCGCTGGCGGACCGGCTGGCCAGGGACGCATCGGGCTCGGGCGCGACGGCGGTCGTGGGAGCGGTCGACATTACGCTTTACCGAGACGCCCTCGACCAGAAGAACCGCTGGCCGGTCCTCC
>CALCIC010000093.1 GCA_937907405.1 uncultured Isosphaeraceae bacterium
GACCACGATCGACGATCGGCGTGAATCGAGGAACAGCCGAGGTCCGACAACGCCATAGGGGGGGCGTCGAATGAGCGTCTTGACGTCGATTCTCGACGCGTCGCCACGGCTTTTCGCCGTCGGCGGCCCAACGTCTTATTACTATTACGGCGGTCTCGCGCTGCTGGCCGCGGCCATGATCTGGGGGGCGGTCTTGGCCCAACGATCCTGGGAGGAAGCGAATGAGGACCTCGACCCGGCCACGCCCGACGAGTTGCTCGAAGTCTTCAGACAGGCGCGCGCCGAGGGCGAACTCGATGAAACCGAGTTCGCCCGTGTTCAGCGGCGACTCAAGCGGGACGACTAGCCGGCCGGCGCGGCGCCTCGACTTCCGCCCTTCGCTCTCTGTCTCAGTGGATGTCGTAGTTCCCGCGATCGGACGAGCGGGAGGGATTGATCCCGAGCTTCGACTGGCGGATGAAGTCGACGAATTCCGCGACCTCGGCGAAGTCGCGGAAATCCCGTTCGATCAGGTCCAGGGCCGCCGAGATCGGCCGGCCCTCGCGGTACAGGATTCGGAACGCCTGGCGAAGGGCGTTGATCGAGGCGGTCGAAGCGCCCGAACGCCGCAGGCCGACGAGGTTCAGCCCGGTCACGCAGTTGTACCCCTGCTGAAGGACGAACGGCGGGATGTCCTTGGTGGAGGACGACATGCCGCCGAGCATGGCGAGGCGACCGACGCGGACCCGCTGCTGAACGGCCGTGTTGCCCGACAGGATGCAGTCGTTGTCGAGGCTGGCGTGTCCCGCGACGAGGGCGTTGTTCACCACGGTGCAACCGTCGCCGACCCGGACGTCGTGCCCAAGATGAGAGCCGCACATGAACAGGTTGCGGTCCCCCACCACCGTCACGCCGTTGCCCTGCATCGTGCCGCGATGGATCGTCACGAACTCGCGGAACACGTTGCCGTCGCCGATCTCCACCCCCGTGGGCTCGTCGCGGTAGCCGCGATGCTGGGGGCTCTTGCCCAGCACCGCGCCGTGACCGACGAAGTTGTCGCGGCCCATCCGGAGCGGGCCGCTGAGGCAGGCGTGGCCCTCGACGACGCATCCCGCCCCCACCTGCACCGGCCCCTCGATGATCGCATAGGCGCCGACTTGAACGTCGGGCGCGAGGATCGCGTCGGGATCGATGACGGCCGTTGCGTGAATCAGTTCCGAATAAGCAATCGCCATCGCGCTTGTCCTCCTGCTCCGCGACCGGCTGTCAATCGACCTTCGCCTCGACTTGATTCGGTTCCGCCCAACGTACATCTTGAGCGAATTGCGCCAAGCCCAACGATTGAACCGGTCGGACGGAACGCCCGGAACAACACTCGGAAGCCGGTCGAGCGGATTCACGCGGGCCGCGTCCTTGGGCTTCACGGCGCTCCGGGAAGTTCCATGATCCATCGTTTTCCATCCACGGGTTCGGATATTCCAAGACGACGGCGCGACGATTCGTTCTAGGGAGGGTGCGATGCCTAGGGGTTTGAGGTCGAGGGCGTTCCGCCGTCGGTTCGTTGTTGCGGCGACCCTGGGGTTTGCGTGTCTGTACGTGGCGATCTCGTGGTTCACGGCCGATCGGCTGACCCGGGCGACGAATCGTCCCTTGATGGTCGACCCTCACCGGTTGAGTCGCGACGTCGAGCCGTGGCAGGCGCGCACGCAGGACGGCCTGACTCTTCGAGGCTGGCGGATGCCGACGGCCGACCACCGCCATCTGCTCGTGCTGGTGCATGGGATGTGGAGTTCCTGGCTGGAGATGGCGGGGCTGGGCCGCGACCTTCACAACCAGGGATACGACGTGTTGCTGTTCGACCTTCGCGGCCACGGTCAGAGCGATCCGTCGCGACTCTCGCTCGGGGGCCGCGAGCGGGGCGATTTGCGGACGGTGATGCGATGGGCGCGCGCCGAAGGGTATCCGGACGATCGGGTCGGCTGGCTCGGTTACTCGATGGGGGCTTCGACGTTGATGCTCGAGGCCGCGCACAATCCCGCGATCCACGCCGCGGTGCTCGACAGCCCCTACGGCGATCTTCCCGCCTTGCTCAAGACCCAGTTGAGCAAGCACAGCCGGCTTCCAAGCTGGTTCAACCCCGGCATTTTGACGGCGGCCCGGTTGTTCTACGGCCTTCGCACCGAGGAGCTTGTGCCGATCAAGGCGGCGGCGTTCTGGGGCGATCGGCCGTTGCTGTTGATCCACGGCGAATCCGACTCGGTGGTCCCGGTCGCGCAGGCGTTGCGGCTCGGCCGGGCGGCCGGGGGCTCGTGCACGATGTTGACGCTTCCCGGCGTCGAGCACGTCCAGGCCTACAACAGCGATCCCGAGCGGTACGTGGACCGGATCGCCGGATTCTTTCACGATCATCTCAGCCCGTAAGACTACGATGCGGGCGCCGCCGGCGGGGCGCATGGTCAAGGCCGACCCGACGTGGGACGCCGGCCGGCCTTGACTGATCCGATGGCTTGCAAGGTGGTCCTGACGAGATCAGGGCCCAAGACCGCCGTGGGTCCGGAACGGCGTCAGGTGCGAAGGCTGATCGAGGAACCAGAAGCGTTCCCAATCGTCCCCGCCCATGCGCAGGTTTTCCGATTCGTTGAGCAGTTGTTCGACCCGCCTGGGCTTATAGGCCGCGTATCGCGGCAGCGGCACAGGCGCACAACCCTCGAACAGGGCGAGGGAGGCGACCATGATGGCCAGGGCCGCCAGAAGTTTTCGCATGTCGGGATCCTCCCGCGTTTCGATGACCACGCGAACCAGTGCCGCCAGGCAATCCGTGCCTGGCTTCTGATCCGTGGACTCAACGCCGTGGGCTCCGCCCTCGGCTCGAGTCGAAATCCCCATCCTGTAGGGCCTTGCGCATCGACGCCTCAGCCTCGTCGGCCTCTCGCTCAGTCGTTCGAGGCTTGGCGTTGGGCCTCGGCGACTGGTTTGATGGGTCCGTTGCCATCTAGATCGGCATCCGAGCCGTCTTCCAATAGCGGAAGATCTTCGGGATTCATCTTTCGGACGAGTTCTTCCATTTCCTTGCCGGGTTTGAACGTCACCACGTTCTTCGACGGGACGTAGACCTTGTCCCCCGTCCGAGGGTTGCGCGCCTTCCGCGGAGCACGCCGCTTGACCTCGAAGACGCCGAAATTGCGAAGCTCGATCCGCCCCTCGGTAACCAAAGTCTGGATGATCGCGTCGAGCGTCCGCTGAACGATGTCCTTGGTCTTGAGCTGCGTCAGACCGATGTCCTCGGATATTTTCTTCACGATCTCTTTTTTCGTCACGTTGGCGATCTCCACGATGGCGCGATCTGCTCGCTGGCGAGCGAAGAACGGCTCAAATGTATTTGCCACATAGGTTAGTGTCAAGCAAAAACCCCGTCTCGGCGCTTCCACGGGCGTCTCCCGGGCGGCGAGAACGGCATGGTCGGACGAATTCAGACCGAATGGATCGACGACTCGGCGACGTCTGCTCCCTCGACGACGTCAGGATCGACGACCGCGCCCGACGCGTAGGCCGGCGCGAGATGGCGATGCAGGGGCGCGTAATTCCACGGCCATCCCCGCTGATCAGCAAGCTCCTTAAGGCGGGTTAAGAATCGCTCGGTGAGGGCGGGCGCCTGGGCGTCGTAGCTCGGGTCGCAGAAATAGACCCGGCAGCCCAGCGGGCGGGCGTCTCGCGCGGTGCATCGGCCAAGTCGGTCTTGCCAGGGGCAAGTCTCCCCCTGGTCCAACGGTCGAACCGGCGGCGGGGCGTCGGCGATCAGCACGGCCGCCTCGGCCGCCGACAGGAACAAAGTGTGTCCGTACTCCTCGAACCGGCAGCAACGACCGCTGAGCCGGCAGACCGGGGCCAGCTCCGCGACGGCCTGGTCCAGTTCGCCGTAGATCGCTTGCAGCGGCCCTCGCGCGTCATCGGCGAGGGTCGTCGATTCCGGCGGAAGTTCCCTGTTCATGTGCGGACCATCCCGATCGATTGGATGATCTCGTCGGCGGTGTATCGGCGTCCTTGACCAGCGCCGGGGCAGATCTCGGTGACCCGCCGCCAGTCCTCCGGCGTCTCGACGTTCTCTTCCCAGAACGGCCAGGTTCGGCACTGGGTCGGTCGGGCCTCGTAAACGGTGCAGCCGACCATCGAATCCCAGAAGACGCAGTCGCCGCCGGGTTTCTCGATCAGGCTGTACCGGCCGCCGACACGTCGCACGAACTGTTTCGAGAACGCGTCGATCGACTCGCTCCGGAACTCGGCCAGCCGGGCGATCTCTTCAACCGTCACCCAGACGTACCCGGGGGCCCCGGTGCAGCAGGCGCCGCATTTCGTGCAGGTGAAGGACAACCCGTCGCGATACCACGGTTCATCCCCTTGACGACCACTCATGTTGCATCCATTGTTATTGATGTGCCGTCGTCGCGCGTCCCGAGGACTCAGTCTACCAATCCGCTGGTCCGGCGGCAATTCCGCCGTTTCCAAGGTGATGAAAAGGCAGGAGTTGTGTTAAGGTAGGTTGACGACGCCGGGGCCGGCGAGTCGGTCGGGAACGGCCTCGGCTTCGAGAATGGAGGCCGTCGTGGCAGTCGACAAGGATCCCATCGAACGGGTGGCGCTGACCCATCTTCAGATCCCCCTCAAGGAGCCCTGCCCCGGCGAGCCCAAGGAGGCCGGGGTCAAAAACGCGATCATCGTGACGGTCGAGACCTCAAGCGGCGTCGCCCATGGCGAATGCACTCCCTCGGCCGCGTCGGCGGGCGGATCGGTCGAGCGCTGCTGGGACGATCTGGCGGGTTCGATCGCCCCCGGTCTGATCGGCCGGACGGTCGATTCCTTGCAGCGGATCGGCGAGCTCGCCGGCTCGTGGAACGTGGGGAGAACGGCGGCCGCCGGGGCCGAGACGGCGCTTTGGGACCTCCTTGGTCAGGCCCGCAACGCCACCGTCTCTCAGCTTCTGGGGGCCGACGACTCCCAGGCCGCGATGGGGGTCCAGGCGGGACTGATGATGGGGCTCTACCCCTCGGTCGTCGAGCTGCTCCGGGCCGTCGAGCCGCATCTGGTCGAGGGCTATCGCCGGCTCAAGATCCGGATCGCCCCCGGCAGCGACGTCGAGTTCGCCCGCGCGGTGCGGCGCCATTTCGAGGACGTCCCGCTCATGGTCGACGGCGGCGGAGCCTATTCGACGGCCGATCTCGACGTCTTCCGGGCGCTCGACGACCTCGATCTCTTGATGATCGAGCAGCCGTTCGCGGTCGACGACGTCGACGGGCTCGCCGTTCTTCAGAATGTGCTGGCCACCCCGATCTGCCTCGACGAAACGGCCGAGACCCACGAGCAGACCGCCGAGGCGATCCGTCGCGGCGCCTGCCGGATCGTCAGCCTGAAGATCCAACGCGTCGGCGGGCTCGGCCCCGCCCGGGCGATCCACGACCTCTGCTTCCAGCAAGGGGTCGCCTGCTGGGTCGGTTCGACGCCCGAACTCGGTTTGGGACAGGCGTACGGCGTTCACCTCGCGACCCTGGCCAATTCAAGGTATCCAGCCGACCTGGCGCCGAGCGTCCGTTGGTTCGTCGACGACTTCGTCGCCCCCGTCTTCGAGCTATCCGCCCCCGGCCTCTTCGCCGTGCCCGACCGTCCCGGCGTCGGCTTTCAGGTCGATCCCCACAAGCTCCGCCGCTATCAGGTGCGACAAGAGACCTTCAACCGCGCCGCGTCTGCTTGACCCTCGCCGAAAGGTGCGATGATGACCCCGACCCGTCGTGAATTCCTGGGATGGACCGCCGCCGCCGGAGCCGCCGCCACGGCCGCATCCACTTCGGCTGCAACGGCCGCCGCGCCCGCGACGCCGATCATCGACACCCACGTCCACCTTTGGGACCTCGCCAGGCTTCGCCTCCCCTGGCTGGAAGGCGCGCCGGAGCTTCCCCGGGCCGCGTCCTGGGCCGATTACCAGAAGGCGGCCGACGGCCTCAACGTGGTCAAGGCCGTGTACATGGAAGTGGACGTCGACCCGGCTCAGCATGAAGTCGAGGCCCGCCTCGTCCTTGAACAGTGTCGCAAGGGGGATTCGGCGCTCCGGGCCGCGGTGATCGGCGGCCGGCCGGCCTCCGACGGCTTCGCCGCGTACATCAAGCCCCTGGCCTCCGACCCGGCCGTGAAAGGGGTCCGCCAGGTGCTCCACGGGCCGACGACTCCCTCGGGCTACTGCTTGCAACCGAGCTTCGTCGCCGGAGTGCGGCTGCTTGGGGAACTGGGCCTCTGCTTCGATCTCTGCATGCGACACGCCGAGTTGGGCGACGGGTTGAAGCTCGTCGAGCAGGCGGGCGGGACGCGGTTCGTCCTGGACCACTGCGGCAACCCGCCGGTCTTCGGCGGCCTCGACGCCTGGAAGCGCGACGTCGACCGCCTCGCCTCTCGACCGAACGTCGTCGGCAAGGTGTCGGGAATCGTCGCGTCGACCAAGGGAAGAAGCTGGAAGGCCGACGATCTGGCGCCGGTGGTCAATCATATGATCGAAGCGTTCGGTCCCGATCGGGTGATGTTCGGCGGCGACTGGCCCGTCTGCACCCTCGGCGCGCCCTTGCGCGACTGGGCGAAAGCCCTCTCGGATGTCGTCCACGACCGCCCGGCCGGCGACCAGCGCAAGCTGTTCCACGACAACGCCGAGCGGTTCTACGGACTGGCTTGATTCTCAGCCGCCGATCGAGTGCATGGCCCGGTCGGGCTGGATGTACCGGGCCGTGTTGATCTCGTGCCCTTCCCACTTGGCGGCCACGTTCTGAACGACCGCGCGGACGATCCTGGCTTCGGCGTCGGCCGCGTCCGATCGCAGCAGGTCGCGGACGTCGGTCTCGTCGAGGGCGAAGAGGCAATTGCGGAGCTTGCCGTCGGAGGTGAGTCGAAGCCGGTTGCAGCTCATGCAGAACGGCCGGCTGACCGAGGCGATCATGCCGACCTTCCCCTTGCCGTCGAGGTAGTCGTAATCGACGGCCGGGGCCCTCGGATCCTGGTCCGGGGCGGGCGCCAGCGGGCCGACCTCGCGAGCCAGGGTTTCGAGGACCTCGGCGGCGAAGACCACCTTCTCGCGCTCCCAATGGTGGCCGGCGTCGAGCGGCATGTACTCGATGAACCGCATTTCGAGGCCGTGCTGGCGCGCGAATCGAGCCAATGGCGCGACGTCCTCCTCGTTGAAGCCCCGGATGATCACCGCGTTGATCTTCACCGGATCGAACCCCGCCGCCTTTGCGGCGAGAACCCCCTCGATCGTCGACTCCAGGCCCGTCCGTCGCGAGAGCCGCAGGAACCGGCCGGGGTCGAGCGTGTCCAGGCTGACGTTGATCCGCCGCAACCCAGCGTCCCAAAGACGCTGCGCCGCGGGGGCGAGCAGCATCCCGTTGGTCGTCAGGCCGACGTCCACGATCCCCTCGATCGCGGCGAGTTGCTCGACGAGCGCGTCGACGTCCTTTCGCATCAGGGGCTCCCCCCCCGTCAGACGAATCTTGTCGAT
>CALCIC010000094.1 GCA_937907405.1 uncultured Isosphaeraceae bacterium
GCCGTTGAAGATCGGCGTGAAGCCGGCCGTCTCGACGACCGGAGGCTCGCCGCCGAGCCTCCTCAACCAGTTGGTCATGATCGTCGCGTAATACGTTCCTCCCAGACTCCCTTGCGCGTTCGGGGTGGGAGCATAACTGCCGTCCGACTGCCGGCAGCGGGCGATGAACCCGATCAGGCGGTCGACGTCGGGCTTTTCCTTGAGCATGTAGAGCGCCCGCATGACGCGGTAGCAGCTTCCGAGATCGGACGGCCCCTCCCCCTTCGACCAGCCGCCGTCGGCCTGCTGGCCTCCTTTGATCGCGGCGATCGCCGCGCCGGAGTTTTCGAGCTTGGCGCCGGCGCGGAGCACCGTCGCGGCGACGGTCCCCGCCTTGAAGGCCGCGTCCGGGCCGTCGCCGAAGCCGCCGTCGGGGTTTCGCATTTCGTAAAACCGCTTCAGCCATTCATCGTAATCGGGCGACTTCACATTGACGGCCTCGAGCGCCGCGATCGCCAGCCGGACTTGCTCGAATTCCTTGGCGTTGTCGTGGAAATAGGAGATCGCCCGATCGATCATCGCCTTGTCGGCGATCTTCAGTTCGGCCGCCGCCATCAACCCCGACGAGGTCGTCAACGAGTCGGGTTTGCCGCCGGGGGTCTGGGCGAATCCGCCGCCGTCGACCTCGCACGACCTGACGAACCTGACCGCGCCGAGCACGTCGGGGATCGAGCCGCCGACATAGTGGAGGACCCGCAGCGCCGTGCTCGTCGCGCCGAGGGTCGAGGGCTGGCCCGGCGCCGGCGCGAACCCGCCGTCCTTGTTCTGGAGTCCGGCCGCGTAGGCTGCGGTCTGGTTGAATTCGGCCGGCGATTGGGCCTGGGAAAATGATCCGGTTGAAAGCCCGACGAGGGCGACGGTCAGGATTCCGATCGGGCGTCTCATTGGCGGTCGCTCCCAGAGGAAAGTACCTCGGCTTGCCGTTCCGGCTCCCAGTTTGCCACGCGATCCCGGGCGCGGCAACGCCCCGGCGCCCCGCGCCGGTCTGAAATCGAAACGGCGGCCGATGTCGAGCGAGCACACCGTCGGGAGCAAGCGGGGCTCAGGCGGCCTTTTGCAGCCGACGCGCCGCGAGAACCCCGAGCATCCCCACGGCGAGCGAGAGGGCGGCGAGGGGTTCGGGGACGGCGGCGGTGACGACCACCCCGGCCGGGACGCTGGTGAACGGCACGGGAACGTCGTCGCCGGTCGACGCGTCGTAAGAGTTGAAGTACGTGCCGGTGCTGTTTGAGGAGAGTGTGACGGTGAATTCAGAGCCCGCCGGCGGGGTGAGCACGCCCGCTCCAGGAACGAGAACGAGCCTCGCAAGAAGACGTCGACCGCCTGGTCCAGGGGCGATCGCGACGTTGTCGGGGCCGCCGCTGGAAAGGCTGTCGCCCGTGTTGAATGTGTCCTTCGGCAGAGCGCCGGTGGCGACCGACCCGAACGGCGAGCCGAGATTGAAGAACACGTAATCAGGATCGGCGGCCAGGTCGTTGAAATCCGGCGCGGCGAATTCCAGGCGGCCGGCGTCGCTGGACAGGACGACGTGGAACTGGAGTTGAAAGTAGTTCAGTTCCGCTCCGCCGGGGCTTTCGACGAAGACGTTCAACGAACCGGCCCGCCCCTCCTGGAATGTTTCGGGCTCGATCGAGATCACCAGGTCGGCATGGGCGGGGGCCGTCAGAGCCGCCAGAAGAATCGACGCCAGGCAAGTGACGAATCGCATAAATGCACCCTTTTGTGATGATGGTGTTGGATGGAGTTGAGATGATCGAGCGAAGCGAGGACCAGGTTCGAGGCGCCGCCGACGGATGGTCGTCGTCGGCGCCCCCTGCATTCGGACGACGAAGGACGGCGGGCTTAGAACGGCAGTCCGTCGGCGAGTTTCCTCCCCATGGCCCGGGTGATCCGGACGCGATCGGTGACGTTGATCAGGCCGTCGCCGTTGACGTCGGCTTCGGGGTCGTATACGCCGAGCATCAAGACGTGGTCGACCGCCCCGACGTCCAGGTCGGTCACGCGTCCGTCGCCGTCGACGTCCCCCAGCAGGCGATGGAAGCGCTCGTCCACGTCGAAGGCTCCGTCGCCGTCGAGGTCGATTTCGAGGACGTAGTAGCCGTCGCCCGCGTTGCCGTTGGCGGCCCCTCCCAACCCCGCCGATCCGAAGTCGAAGGCGAGGGCGTGGTCGACGGCCGTCAGTTTATCGGCGAGCGAGACCGCGACGGCGCTGGAGGGAGTCCCCTGGAGGTCGTACCGCGTCAACCGGATTCGATCGTTGGACGGATCAGCGTCGTTGACGCCGGCGATGATGGCGGCGAATTCGTCCGCCCGATTGAACAGCAGGTCGAGATAGCGAATGTACGACCGCTCGGCCAGGCCCTTCTGGACGGTGAAGCCCGACACCTCAAGCGAGGCGGGGGCGGCGAAGGCGGCGCTGACGCTGAAGTCGCCCGTGGTGTTCGAGGTCCGTTCGATGTTGCCGGCCTGATCCTCGCCGGTGGTGTGGAAGCGGTACTCGTGGGTCTTTCCATCGGCGATCGCCTGGAACGGGATCGTCCCTGAATAGACGCCGTCGATCGGGGCGCCGATCGGATGGCGGCCGAGCGACAGCGCGGGGCCGTCGTCGATCCGGACGGAGAGTTCGAGCGACGAGAGCCCCGCCCCTCCCGGATCGGTCGCGGACCATCGCACCTCGAAGGTCGGCGTCGCGGCGTCGACGCCTCGCACCACGCTGGAAGGCGCCTCGACGTCGGCGAGGTACGTGCTCGCCTCGACGGTCGCGGGCTTCGCCTCCAGGTTGCCGGCCTGGTCTCTGGCCAGGCTCCGGAAGGCGTAGGTGTGGTTGCTTTGGCCGACGAACTCGGCTTCCGGGGCGCTCGCCGAAAGGGTCGTCCAGTAGATGAACGCCCCGCCGTCGATCGAGACCTCGACGTCGTAGGAGGCGACTCCGGAGGCGGCCGGGCCCGGGTCCGCGCCGGTCGCCGCAACGACGAACGACCGGCTCGTCTGTCGCGCGGCCAGCGGCTTGACCGAGCTCGAGGGCGCGGTCGCGTCCATCAGCCAGGTCGTCGAGGCGGCGCCGGTCCCGGCGCCGCCGTCGGCCCCCCGTACGTTGGTCGCGTCGACCCGAAGGGTGTAGACCCCCTCGGCCGCGGAAACGTCCGACAGGCCGGTGATGCGGAAGGTCTTCGAGCCGACGCCGACTGGGACGATTTTGACTGCGGTGGTGATCAGGTTCGTCGTCCCGCCGTTTCTCGTCAGCGACAGGTCCTTAAGCTCGAACGTCGTCGCAGTGATCGGATCGGAGAACGTCACCGTCAGGTCGGAGACGGGGACGGCCCTCGGAGTGGGCGACGGGTCGTCGAGGTGTACGATCGTCGGCGCCGACTGCGCGACCGGCTCGTAGACCAGGGTATAAGACCCCGTCGAATCCTCGTCGACGATGTGGAGTCGGTTTTCGAGGATCGGCCGCTGACCTCCACCGATGAACGTGCGGTCGGTCCGCCAGTAGTTGGTGGAGGGGAGGACGTATCCGTCGGATCGGACGACGCTCACGAGCCGGAGGCCCGGTCCGGGATCAGTCGTTTTGAGATAGATCCATCCGGCGTCCGCGTCGCAGGTCAACTCGACCGTCAGGCGGCCGGGGCTGGACTCGGTCTCGACGGCGGCGGCGTTGGTTGCGCGTGAGACGGGCTGGGTGCTCCCGTCGGCCAGGTAGATCGTGTCGGGCGCGTCGTTGGCGTCGGGGACGTCGTTGACGAGGAACGCCGTCCGTCCGCCGGCCTGAACCGAGTGGATCAGCTCGTGGATGGTCACGTCCTGGATCAACGAGAGTTGCGGTCCGCCGAGCCCCTCGTGGGTGAACGAGGCGTCGTAGTCGACGAAGAGGCCCTGAAGGGTCGACGTCATGTACCACCGGGCGATCTCGACGTCGCCGGCCGCCACGTCGCCGAAATCGGCGGTGAGCGAGGGGGTCATGCTCTGGCCGTCGACCTCGCTGGCGATGATCTGGAAGTTGATCAGGAGGCCCTTCTCGTTGTCGACGATCCTGGGCTGCGCGGCCTCGATGGTGAGGTCCCGCGCCGCGCCGGCGCCGACGTTGCGGACCATGACGTCGAGCTCGAACGGCCGGCTGGGCTCGATCTCGTCGGTGAACGGATCGTCGCCGAGGACGTCGCGCTGTAGGAAGTAGTCGAGATGAAGCTCGGGCTGGGGATGGACCGTGATCGCGGCGGCGGCGAGCGGCACAACGACCTCGACGCCGTCGTCCATGTAGCGAAGCACGCCCCCGACGGTGTACGCGACGGGCGTCGAGCCGGCCGCGGCGATCGATGGGACCAGGGTCCATGAGACCTCGCCCGTCGCGCCGGCCGCGATCGTCCCCGAGCCGTCGACGGCCGAGACTCCCGAGAGCGTCGGCCCGACGACCCCGAACAGATCGTTGACGACGTTCCCGGCCGCGTCCTTGATTTCGAGCTCCACCTTCACGTCGGTCAGCGCGTGGCCCGCGTTGTTGCCGATCTTCAGGTCGGCGGCGAAGGCGTCGCGGGTCTGCACGGCCGACTGGTCGAGTTGAAGGACGACCTGGGCGCAGACGCCGCCGGTGTTGATCCGTTCCTGATACCGCCTCCAGAGCATGTCGACCGTGGCGGTGTCGAGCGGCCCGTCGGGAATCACGACGCCGAGTTCCCGTTGCATCTGGGCCGGCGAGTCGAAACCGAACAGGTCGGCCACCGCATCGACGGGGACGGTGGCCCACATGTCGTCCCCGGTGATTTCCAGGGGGCCGGGGCCGTCGCCGATCATGTCCCCCCATTCCACCCAGACGTCGGACGGATCGGAGGCGTCGGTCGGTTCGGAGTCTCCCACAAGGTCCATGGTTCGCGAGAGCGACCTTGAGTCCTTGCTGGAGTTGTACGAGTAGAGGGGGACCTGGATGGACTTGCTGACGTCTCCCTTGACCTGGACGTTTCCAACTTTCACGTCGACCGAGAACGAGTATTTCGCCTGAAGATCGACGGCGATGGAGAACGTCCACGCTTCATCACTGAGACATTTCGAAGCCTTGAGGGTCACGTTGCCGAAGATGCCGACAAGCGCCGTGGTCGTGGCGCCCTGGACGACCTCGTTCGTCGTTTTATCGATGAGCTTGAACCCCAGATCGACGCGCGAGTCGATCCCAAGCGATCCAGAGGCCGAAATCTGGAAGCACCAGTTTTCCGTACCATCGCACGACTTGCTGTACGTGGCGGCGCCGTTG
Source organism: uncultured Isosphaeraceae bacterium (assembly GCA_937907405.1). Classification (GTDB taxonomy): domain Bacteria; phylum Planctomycetota; class Planctomycetia; order Isosphaerales; family Isosphaeraceae; genus Paludisphaera. The sequence goes on from CALCIC010000094.1 coordinate 5,282, forward strand.
ATCGACAGCGAGCCGGTGACCTCCAGGCCGTTCAGGGTGGCGGTGTACTTGGCGGCGTAGCCTCCCCCCAGATCGGACTCGAACTCGCCAAGAGATCCCCCGACGATCGGAACATGAGCTTGTATACTCCCAACCAGCGAGCCAGAGGCCGCCGCGGAGACCCCCAGATTGCAGCACAAGCCGAGTTCGAGGCTCCCTTCCAATTTGATGCTGGGACTCTTGACCTTGATCATCGGCAAAGCCTCCAGCGCGGAGGCGAGCTTTGAGAGAATCGGAGTTATGTAATCGAGCGTGAGCTTTCCCGACGCCAGCTTGCAGTCGGGCTTCGGCCCCGGGCCGGAACTGGGCACCGGGCACAGCGAGGTGGTCGGGACCGAGGGGACGCGGCTGATGATGAAGCCGTCGCCTGGGGGGCCGCCTCCCAAGAACTCCCACGGGCCGCCGCCGGTCGGGCAGCTTCCCTCAACACCGTCGAATGCGATCGGGACTTCTTTCCAGACGCCGTTGGGGCCGCAGATATACATGTAGCTCACCCAGGCCGGGATGCTGCACGGGACCGTCGCGCCGGCCGCTGCCGCGGTGGCGGGGCCGACGCCCCGAGCCGACATGGCGAGCGCCTGCGGCGCCTCGTCCTCGAAACCGCCGATCCGCCGGATGATGACGGGGATCGTCATCGACGACTTCGCCGGCAGCAGGCCGATGTCGGAGATCAGCGGCGTGAACTCATAGAACGGATGCGACCCGAAGTTCAGCGCCGTATCGTTCGCCGCGATCAGTCCGTGATTCGTGAGCGTCATGTCGACCTGCATGAAGTCGCCGACCTGCTTGAGGATGCTCAGATCGATGAGCGCCGGCTCGACGGTGACGACCGGCGCGGGGACGTCGGTCTCGAAGGTCGTCTTGAGCGTGACCTTGGTCTCGTCCTGGATCTGCGTCGGCGTCACCGTCCAATCGTAGGTCACGGTCTGCCGCGAGAGGAAGGCGTGGACGGTTCGCTCCATCCCCGCCTTGATGAGGACGGTCGTCGAGAAATCGTCGTGCTTTTCGGCCTTCACCACGATCTTGTAATAGCCTTCGCGGAGGTCGGGGATGGAAATCCGACCGTCGGCCCCCGTCACGCTGGCGCCGACGACGGCGCCGTCCAGGGAGTCCGTGACCGTCACCGTCGCGCCGGCCAGATTCGGCGCCCCGTCGGCGAAGTAGGTGTATTCGTCCTCGACGACGACCACCAGATCGCCGACGGCGGTCGACAGGGCGCGGAACGTGAACGGAAGACTCAGCGCCAGGCCGTCCGTCTCGTTCACCGCGATTTGGCCGCCGTAGTCGCCCAGCGGCAGATCGCTCGGCGGTGTGAGTTGGAGGATGATCTTGGCTGACCCTCCCGCCGGGATCGGCGCGAGCGTCGCCCCCGTCGCGGCGTGGATCCAGGGGGCGTCGGGAAGGTCCAGGGTCAGCGGGCCGCTGTCGCGGCCCCCGGTGTTATAGACGACGACTTCGACCAGGGTCTGCCCCCCCCGGAGCATCCCGGCCTCGATCTGGCCGGGATCGGCGGAGAGCTGGGCCCGAACCGCGACCACCTCGGTCGTGATCGGGACGTCGACGCTGGCGCCCTCGGTCGTCGTGATTCGGAGCACGACCGTGCCGCCGCTCGCGTCGGCGTTGATCGCCGAGAGGGTGTAGACCAGCGTCGTCGACTGGTCGCCGCCGAGCGTCGGACTCGGCGAGCCGTCGCCCAGACGCACGGAAACGGCGACGTTCGACGGCTTGCCGACCACCTGGACGGAAAGCCCGGTCAGCGCGGACTGGCTGAGGTTTCGGAGCGCGACCGTCCCTGAGACCGCCGGGGCGCCCTCGACAAGCCGGGCCGTCGCCGAGGGGGGCGTCGCGCCGATCCCGATCAGGGTGAACCGGCCCTGGACGTCGGCGGTCGCGACCCCCGGATGCGTCGCGCCGATGGTGTAGTCGCCCGCCTCGCCGGGGAGCGGCGTGAATCTGGCGTTGAAGTTGCCGTCGGCGTCGGTGATCGCCGAGACGATCCGGTCGGTCCCGCGTACCATGACGTGGATGTTGACCAGCTTGAACTTCGCCGGCTCGCCGTCGGCCGCCATCGACGCGCGGCCCGAAAGCGGCACGGTCCGCCCGGCCAGGCCGGTGGCGACGCTGGTGGAGACGGTGGCGGCGTACTCGGCCTGAATCACGATCGGGCTCGACGCGGTCGTGTTGTT
>CALCIC010000095.1 GCA_937907405.1 uncultured Isosphaeraceae bacterium
TCGACTTCGAGGCAATGGATCAAGATCGACCGCAGGGTCGCGGGAACCGTCCCGCCTCCCACGTCCTCGGCGCGTCGGACGATCTCGGCCGCGCCGCGCTCGCGGATCGCGGCGTGACGTCCGGCCGCTTCGGCGAACGCCAGGCGGCCGAGCTTCCGGGTGTCGCGGCCTTCGGCGGCGGGCGACCAGCCGGCGACCGCCTCCAGCAGCACGACGCCCAGCGAGTACACGTCGGCGCGGTGCGGTCCGGCCGCCGTCGCATCGGCGGCGGCCTCCGTCCCGCCTTCCGTCCTCCCCCGGGCCGCCCCGGCGATCAGGCGGAGCCGCTCCGGGGCCATGTAGGCGAGCGTGCCGCCGGGATCGGCGACCGGATGCTCCGGGTCGTGGAACGACCAGTCCCGCGCCAGGTTGAAATCGAGCAGCATCGGGTCGCCGTCGGCCGTCAGCAGGATGTTCGACGGCTTGACGTCGCCGTGGGCCACGCCCCGGCCGTACGCGTGGTCGAGCGCCTCGGCGAGTCGCGCCACGATCCAGGCGAACGCCCGTTGATCGGTCATCGCGCCGATCGCCTCGCGGGACGGCCGCGCGGAACGAGCCTCGGGATGTTCGGGCGCCGCTTCGGCGTCGAGGTCGTCAAGCAGCCGGCGTTCCGCGTTCTTGCGGCTCGGCCGGCCGCGACGGCGCGCCAGGATCGCCGACAGCGTGGCCCCTCCTCGAAACGGCATGCAGATCATCTGCAAGGCGCCGTCGTCGACCTCGGCGTGCGACACGATCTCGACGATGTTGGGGTGCCGCGCCCGCGCCAGCAGCCAGGGCTCGCGCGTCGGCCGCGTCGAGATCTTCACCACCACGAGTCGGTATTCCAGGTCGGCCTGCTCCGCCAGAAAGACCCGGGCGAAGCCCCCCCTGCCCAGCTCGCGCTTGAGGATGTAAGGACCGATCTCGTCCCCCACGCGGGGCAACAGCCCTAGCTCGTCGTCCGGTTTGAAAAGCCGCTGGATCAGCGAATCCGAACAAGCGCCGTCGAGCGTCAACAGCCGTTCGAGGGCGGGCCGATGCTCGGGGAACCGGGCGAGGAAGGCGTCGTTCGAGGGCCGCCGTCCGGCGAACTCGGCCAGCCGGTACTCGCGGTAGATCAACTCGACGGCCTGGCTCGCGGTCCAGTCGAGACGTCCCTCCAGGTATTGTTCGGCGCCGGGGGTCTCCCCCCGCTCCCACCTCTCGGTCAGATCGGCGAGCGCTTCAAGGTAGGCGCGCGACCTCGGCCCGTTCGACAGGGTCGACGAGTCGTCGCCGCGGTCGGCTCGCGACCAGGAGGCGGAGTCCATCACCGACCCAGCCGTCATTCTCGAGCCTCCATCCGCGCCCGAGCCGCATCGATGATCCGCCGCGCCGTCCGCTCGCAGACGCCGGTGCGCGTGGCGATCTCCTCGAGGGTCAACCCCTGGTAGCGGAGCGTGATCACCTCGATCTCGCGGGGGTTGCAACCGGCGATCAACTGGGCGAGCCGTTCACCGGCCTGGGCGGTCTGGCTGGGCGACGGCTCACGCGCGACCAGCTCGCGCTCGACCTCGCGGTCGCCGCGACGGACGTACAACCGCTCCTCCTTCTTGATCGCGTACTTCTCGGTCTTCGTCAGCCGCCGGTGCTGCTCGAAAACCTTGTTCCGCGCCATCCCCTCCAGAAACCGGCGGAGATGGGGGACGTTCTCGAATTCTTGCGAGCTGTCCATGACGTCGGCGAAGAAGCTCTGCCAGACGGCCTGGACGAAATCCATCGAGTCGAACTGACCGCGCATCATCTTCGGCAGCCGGCCGCGCACCATCATCCGAACCTCGCCCTCGAACTGGGCGAGCAACTGCTCGAACGCGGCCTCGTCGCCAAGCTTGACGCGCGCGATCAGGTCGGGGACGTTCATCTCGTCCCTCGCGATCAACCCCTCTTCGTTCGCCGGCTTCTGCTTCGGCACTGGGTCGTCCCCCCGAATCGGAACGTGCCAGCTCATCTTCCGTCCGCGAGGAACAACCTCGACTCAAGCCATCCTCGAGACGCGCCGCTCCT
>CALCIC010000096.1 GCA_937907405.1 uncultured Isosphaeraceae bacterium
AGCTCCGCAAACCGTCGCGTCGACCTTCTTTCCCTCCCCCTCATAGTGTCAATCCTTGAGCTGCTCCAAAAGGCGATTGAGCGTCGCGAGCCATTCTTTTCGCCGCCGATGTCGGTCCCGAACCCCGAACTCCTCGGCCTTCGATCGCAGGAATTCACGAAGGCTGAGCGTCGGCGGGCTATCCTGATTCGACATGATCGTTCCCCTGGAGTCGTCCCGCCCGTCCTTCCTTGATCTGCATCATTCTATCCGATCGAGTTCGACAGCCGCATCAACCAACTCACTCCACGGCCGGCGACGGGTGAGCATCTCGAAAGTGGGTGGGGAATCTCGTCCAACAGAGGCGGTTGATGGGTAGTCTCGGATTACCGTTTTTCCCGCTCCGGGGGGGGCCGCATGTCGGTCGAGCATCCGCCGGCGTGGCTCGGGCGTCCCGCCCGAGCGGCTTGCCGCGTTCGTCCTGTGGATGCTCGGGCGGGACGCCCGAGCCACGAAACCTCGAGCACGAGCAAGAGGAGTGGGACGCCCCCCCTCGCCGCCTGACCGTCCACCCACTTAGAAGACGCTTACCCGCCGGCGACGCCGGGTGTGGAACGCCAGCCCGACGCGCCAGCGAGGGTTCGTGCGGGGACCTCCGCGAGGCTCGTTGCTGGTCACGTATGGTGATCCCTCGCTGGCGCGTCGGGCTGACATTTCGAACTCGAAAGTTTGGCCTGCCAAAATTTCAAATTGGCGCACAGGGATTTTGTGTTTATGATTCCAGCTAATCACGTTTCGCGTAGTCGAGCCTTGTGATTTTGAACTGCTGCGGAGGTGGACCTTGAGAGGGAGATCAAGAGGGACGAAAGGCGGGTTCACGTTGATCGAGTTGTTGGTGGTGATTGCGATCATCGCCGTCTTGATCAGCTTGCTGTTGCCGGCGGTGCAGGCGGCGCGGGGGGCGGCGCGGCGGGCGCAGTGCGTCAACAACCTGAAGCAGATCGGCCTGGGGCTGGCGAATTACGAATCGGCGATCCAGTCCTATCCGCCGGCGTACGTTGGAGATCCGAAGGCGAAGGGGACGGCCTACGGGGTCGGCTATCCGGACGGCAACATGAACACGCTGCCGGGCTTCGCCTGGGGGATGCTGATGCTGCCCTACATGGAGCAGGCGCCGCTTTATGCGAGCTTCAACACGAGCCTGCCGTGCTGGGCGCCGGCCAACACGACGGGGGCGAGGACGAAGCTGAGCGTCTTCCTGTGCCCCTCGGCGACCGACGGCTCGGATTCGTTCGCGTTGCATCGTTACAGCAACGGCGACTCGGGCTCGCCCGACGATGCCGGCCCGTTCGCGCCGGAAATCCGGTTCGCGCACAGCCATTACGTCACGAACGCGGGGATCAACCAGCCCTGGGGGCGGACGACGGCGTATTCGTCGGATTTCGACGTGGCCGAACCGCTCCCCAACGGGCAGTCGCACGTCATCGACGGGCCGTTCTATCGGAACTCGCGGACCCGGCCGGCGAGCGTTCCCGACGGGCTGTCGAACACGATCTTCATCGGCGAGCGGTCGTCGTACCTGGCCGACGCGACCTGGGTCGGCGTCGTCCCGTTCTCCTGCACGCCTCAGCGGCCGCGGTGGCCGTCCGACCCGAACAGCGGCGGCAACCTCGTCGGCGCGCACAGCGGCCCGGACGTCCGCGACCATCCCTCGGTCATCATCCACGCGCCGAACCACCCGTTCGGCCACACCGACGAGATGTACTCCCAGGACGGCGAAGGGGGCAACATCCTGATGGGGGACGGCTCGGTTCATTTCATCAAGAAGACGATCTATCCCTACACCTGGGTCGCCCTCTCGACCCGCAACGGCGGAGAGATCGTCCCGGGCGACTATTGATCTAATCGGACCGTGGAGCGGAGCGGAGCGGAAAGGGAAACGGCGCGATGAACGGAAGGCTGAGTAAAGTACTGGCGATCGGGTCCCTCGCCCTGGCGGTCGGCGGCTGCTGGGCCCCTCCCCAGATCGGCGGCGACGAAAAGTCGTTCAAGGCGGTCGACGCCTTGTATACGGCGGTTTCGCTCCGCGAGACGAAGCTGGTCGACCAGTGCGAGGGGGATCTCAAGGGCCTCCGCGAGGCCGGCTCGCTCGGCGAGGACGCATCGAAGGCGCTGGAATCGATCATCGCCGAGGCGAGAGGGGGGGCGTGGGAGGACGCGCAGTCGCGGTTGGCCCGGTTCATGGAGGGCCAGCGGCGGGGACGTTGAAGCGGTAGGCCCGGCTCCTTGCGGAACGCCCCCCGGCGGTCCATCATGGGCGTCGGTGCCTTGATTCGCAACCCGCCTGATGACCGGAGGGATCAGAGACAATGTGGAAATCGCTGTACGTCGCCTTGCCGGCGCTGTTGTGCGCGGCCCTGGCCTATCCGTCGTTCGCCCTCTCGAAAAAGGCCGACGACGCCCCCTACGCGCACATGGTCTTCTTCACGCTCAAGGACGGTTCCAAGGAATCGGTCGAGGCGTTCGTCGCCGTGTGCGACAAGTACCTGTCCAAGCACGAAGGGTCGAAGTACTACTCGCTGGGCACGATGGCCGAGGACTCGAACGAACCGGTCAGCGTCAAGGACTTCCACGTCGCGCTGCACTCGGTGTTCGAGAGTAAAGCCGCGTGCAACAACTACCTCGTGAGCGAGCGCCACAAGGCCTTCCTGGGCGAGGTCAAGGACAAGTTCGAGAAGGTCCGCGTGTTCGATTCGTACCTCGTGAAGCCCTGACGCCGCGCCGCGCCGCGCTTCCCTGACGCCCGTGTTGCTCCCGCGGCCGTCAGGGAAGGCGCCGGCGTCGCGTTCAACCCGCCGTGTTGGCGGCTTCGGGTTGGGCCTGGGCCTCGCCGTCTTTGTGTTCGTCGCGATTGCTGTCGTTATCCTGGCCGTTCTTGTCGACCTCGCTCTTGGCGGGGGCGATCAGGTTGGCGCCTTCGAGCGTGGCGTCGCCGGCGGACATCTTGCGGACGTGTTCCATGACGTCGTCGGCCCGGCCGTTCGTCGCACGCTCTGGACCTGGGAGGCCGAGGCCCTCGACGCCGTCGACGGACATCGTTACGTCAAGCGATCCGTCAGGACGGCCTACAACGCGTCCGCGAAGTCCTCGGGGGATGTAAGGTCTAAGGCGTTCGGCAGGAAATATCGTACCTGTCTCTCCTTGCTGCCTGACGACC
>CALCIC010000097.1 GCA_937907405.1 uncultured Isosphaeraceae bacterium
CGGGACCACTCCGTTCATCAAATACTGGAACGCCGGCGGCGTCAAGGTATGCGACTGCGACGACGTCGCGTTCATCGCCCAGGTGCTCGACGACCTGGAATCGGTGGTCCACGTCGACCGTAAGCGGGTGTACGCGGCGGGGATGTCCAACGGCGGGATGATGTGCTACCGATTGGCCGCCGAGTTGTCCAACCGGATCGCCGCGATCGCCTCGGTCGCCGGCTCCATGGCGATCGACGACTGCCATCCTCTGCGGCCCGTCCCCGTGCTCCACATCCACGGCACCAAGGACGGCCTGGTCCTGTACAACGGCCCCGACGAACGCACGCCGTCGAATATCAAGTTCCACTCGGTCGAGGACACCATCCAGACCTGGGTCAAACTCAACGGCTGCCCCGACGCCCCGGCCGTCGACCTGCTGCCCGCCGTGAACGACCAGGTGCCGATCCGACGCACCGCCTACGGCCCCGGCAAGGACGGCGCCGAGGTCGTCCTTTACTCCGTCGAAGGAGGCGGCCACACCTGGCCCGGTCGCGAACCGGAGTTCTTCTTCCTCGGCAAGTCCACCAAGAACGTCGCCGCCAACGACCTCATCTGGGAGTTCTTCCAGAAGCACCCGATGAAGTGAGCCGCGCCCGTCGAGGCCTAGATTCCCGCGTCATCGCTTGGGAGGATGCGAAGACAAAATCCGGGGAGGCGAAGGTGCTCCTGGAGGATCACCGCCTGGACTACAACCACCGCCGCCCGCACAGCTCGCTGGGCTGCCAGACTCCGGCGGAGTATGCGGCGGCCTGGATCAAGCCGGGGGTCGCTTCGCTCCCCCCGGCCGGCCCCGCAACACCACCGCAACCCATACTCTCATAACTCTTGGACCAAAATTCGGGGGCGTCTCAGGCTATGGACGAGGCCAAGCCGCATCCCTCAAACATTCCGGGGGACTACTTCGTCGAGGATGGCTGCTGCATGATGTGCGAGGTGCCGTTGACAGCGGCGCCCGGCCTGTTCGGGGTCGTCCGTGATCCGCCGGGCTATCTCCATTGCTTCGTCAAGAAGCAGCCGGAGACGGCCGACGAGCACGAACGGATGTTCCTCGCGATTCGACGCGCCGAGGCGGGGTGCATCCGATACCGCGGCCGGGAACGTGCGACCCAGCTACGCCTGGTCGAGGCGGGCGAGGGCCCGGCCTGTGTCGACTTGCCCGCCGAGTTGCAGCGGAGGTCCGACGAGGTAATCGCTTCTCTGGAGCAGCAGAGCCGCCGGCCCCAGGCGCTTTGGGAACGACTCATGCGGCTGTGGCGATCGGAGCCTGGTTAGCCTCGGGCAAGAGTAGCCTGGCCTGCGGGCGTGCTCCGCTGCCTCTGGTCGTTGCCTGGTGCTCAAGCGGGGCGCGGGGTGGAGCCCTAATGTCCCAGAAAGTTCAGTATTGATCACCAAAAGGTCGCCTCGCCCCGGGCATTACTCGAAGAAGTTCGGGATGTCTCGGGCGCCGTGAATAATGCGGACGATTTCGACGCCATCGACGATGGGCCGATAGAAAATCGCATAGTTCCACACGGTGAAGCGGCGGAGGTTCGCGGCGTACTCGGTCGCGCTCGTTCCGAGTTGCGGATGCTTCGCGTGGAGTTCGCACGACTCGTCGAGCTTGATGGCGAAGCGCTCCGCGTCGTCGCCGCCTTGTGCGTCGAGGTAATCGAGGATTCCCTCCAGGTCGTGTTGAGCCTGCCTGGAACGTAAGACTCGATACATCACGCCCCCCCGGCGCCGTTCTTTCGGCGGGTGCGGACCTTCGCGAGCGTCCCCTGGACGTCGAGCGGCGCGACGTCGCCCCGGTCGGCCTGGTCGACGCCGATCTGGATTTCCTTGCGGAGCTCCTCGAACTTCATCGCCTGAAGTTTGTCTCGCTCGTCGAGCAGTCGAAGCGCCTCGCGCACGACCTCGCTCGCGGAGAGATAGAGCCCCGTATCGACTTTTTTATGGATGAGCTGCTCCAACTCGGGGGTCAGCGAAACGTTCATGGAATCACCCCGTCTGATCTGGTCCTAACATCTCCACCGGATATCATCCCATTCAGTTTAGCGAACTTTGTCAAAGCTTGCTACATGCCTGTCCCACTTCCGGCTTCCATTCGGGAGGCTCGCGTCTTGGCGCGGTTCGAGGCGGTTGCGATCATCGGTTTTCGAGATCGGGGCCGTTCGCCGAGAACCCGCGCCTTCTTCGAGTAAGAGAGCTTCCGCCATCATGACTATCAGGATCGTTCGCCAGGCGTCGACTTCGGTGGCTTCGCAGTGGCTGGTCGTCGGGTGTTTCGAGAAGGACGGCGCGGCGGCGGCGGAGCTTCGGGGGACGACCGCCGAGGCGGTCTGCCAGCGGCTGACCGAGCGGAAAGACCTGAGCGGGTCGTTGGGCGAGCTGACCACGCTCCACGGGCTGGGAGGCTTCGAGGCAGGCTCGATCTTAATCGTCGGGCTCGGGTCGCGCGACAAGTTCGACCCGCGGGGAGCGTACACGGCGGGGCTCGCGCTGGCCAAGCGGTTGGCGGGAAAGGCCCGGGAATCGGTCGCGGTCGGCGTGGCGAGCCTGCTGGAGATCGACGGCGAATCGTCCGGCCTGGTCTCGGCCCTGCTCGAAGGGGTGATCGTGGGTACGCGAAGCTCGGCCCTGCGCAAGAGCGAGCCGAATCGGCACGCGTTTGGAAAGCTCGACGTCGTCGTCCCGGCGGAGACGACCGACGAGGCCGCGGCGCGTCTTGAAAAGCTGGTCAAGCGGGCCGAGATCGTCGGTCAGGCGGTCAACCTGGCGCGCGACCTGGTCAACACGCCGCCTTCGGAGAAGCCGCCGGGGGTGTTCGCCGCCTGGGTCGGGAGGATCGCGGAGGACGCCGGGATCGAAGTCCAGGTCTGGGACGAGGCCAAGATCCGCGACGAGCGGTTCGGCGGCCTGCTGGGGGTCGCGGCGGGCTCGGACGAGCCCCCCGCGTTCGTGGTCCTCGAATACCGGAAGGGAGGGGACGCGCCGACGTTGGCCCTGGTCGGCAAGGGGGTGACGTTCGACTCGGGCGGCCTCAGCCTCAAGCCGAGCGCCTCGATGGAGGACATGAAAAGCGACATGACCGGCGCGGCGGTGGTCGTCGCGACCATGCAGGCCGCGGCCCGGCTCGGGCTGGCGGTCAACGTCGTCGGCTATCTCGCGATGACGGAGAACATGACCGGCGGCCGGGCGTTGAAGCTGGGCGACGTGCTGACGATGCGCAACGGCAAGACCGTCGAGGTGCTCAACACCGACGCCGAGGGGCGGTTGATCCTCGCCGACGCCCTGAGCTACGCTTCGGAAAGCCGACCGGCGCGGATGCTCGACCTCGCCACGCTGACCGGCGCCTGCATCGTCGGGTTGGGGACCAGGATCGCCGGCCTGTTCAGCACCGACGAGTCGTTCACCCGAGAAGTGCTCGAAGCCTGCGGACGCACCGGCGAGCGGGCCTGGGCGATGCCCCTCGACGACGACTTCAAAGACCTCCTGAAAAGCAACGTCGCCGACCTGAAGAACGTGGGGGGGAAGTGGGGAGGGGCGGTCACCGCGGCGAAGTTCCTTGAGGAGTTCACCGCCTCGATCCCCTGGGTCCACCTCGATATCGCCGGCCCGAGCTGGAACGACGGCGACAGCGCCACGCGCGATGTGGGAGGTACCGGCTGCTTCGTCCGGACCCTGACTTCCTACCTTGAATCGACGGCCTCGGCTCGCCCGTCGTGAGCCCTACCGCCGCGTCGCCGCGGCCGATCAGCCGGCCGCGTTCCGGCATTGAGGTTGCGAGGGGTCGAACTGGCACTGAAGCCGAACGCTGTTGACGTCGAGCGTGGTCAGGATCTCGCGGACTTCCTCCATCGGAAGCCGCTCGCGCATGGCCCAGAGCAGGATGTCGAGGTTCTCGCGCCCCATCTTGAAATGCTCGATGATCGGGCCGAGCAGGCTGGAACCGGCGAAACCGGTGCTGAGCACCCCGAAGTCGCGATGATCGAGCTCGACCCAGTAGGTCTTGCCCTGAAGATGCTCAAGCCATCGCTGCCGCAGGAAGCTGTTCCAGTGCCGACCGATCCACAGGCGAATCGCCGTCTCCCCTAGGTCGCGCCCCGCCTTCTCGCTCTCAATCCACTTGAATCGCTGCGCCTCTTCCTCCCCACACCGATGCAGACTCAACCGGGCGTCGGGCTCTCCCCCGACAACCGCCGTTGCACACACAGGCAGCATCGACGCCTCCATCATACAGGATGCAATTCGATCCCATGGCAAGATCGGGATCGCGACGTCCCCCCGAACGATCACGATCGGGACGCGCGCGAGCCTTCATCTAGTGTTACTCAAAAACCCCCGCTCGCGTGGGATCGCCTTCGTTTTTTATTTCAGGCCCCACTCTTCCCCAGTCAAAAAACCGCGATCCCGCTGAACTCATTATACGACGCGATTTCATGCACTCAAGACTCCATCTATTCGATTTTGGATATTCTCTCGCTCGTGCCGAGCGGCTGGCGCGAAACGACTCGTATCCCCGCATTGAGGAAGGTCCAGCCCGACCGGTGGAACTGCTTGCTCAACATCGGTCGAGGGATTTTTTCGATTTTCTTGTGGCGGAGGGGTGGGGTAACGGCTATGAAAGGAACATGCAGATCCGTATGATGTGGCCGTCTGAAGTTTGTACCCGGGAAACCGGAGATTCCTGGATGGCTGCGGACGTCATGCGCCAGGCAGTCCAGGTCAGTCCCGAGGCTCGACGCAAAGAGTTGAACGCGCCAGGCGCGCCGCCGTCGGACAGTCAGTTCTCTCACGGCGAATCGCGAGTGCGTTGAAACGGGTTAGCCGTTGCACATAAGTCTTAACGTGTGTTCGTCCAGGCGCCGACAGGCGTCGTTCAGGGAGACTTGCGTTCCGAGGAACGCTCCGGGAAAGCTGGGCTGACAAGTGTAGGGTTGAGACCGCCCGCCCCGCGAAGACCTGAACAGCCTTCGACCGACACCGTAAACCAGATCGCTCGAATAGAAGAGAAGATCCGCGGCGAGTTTCGGTTGCGAGCCGCGCGTTGCATTTTGCGTAGGTCGGTCTCGCCGGATCCGTACGTCGCGGGCTTTCCGACGACCTCGGGGCGAGCCAGGGGCCGACAGGACGCGGATTTCGAGTACGTCGGGGCGCCGTGCCTCGACAGCCTTGTGGTTGACCGGAGGAAGTTTTCATGTCTTCATTGCGCTTGTCGCTGATGAGCGGCGTCGTGACGCTGGGCCTGGTTTCGCTGACGGGTTGCGATCAGGAGGAGGCCACGGCCCCGCCGCCGCCCCCCCCGGCCACCGATTTCCAGCCCAAGGCGGGCGACATCGGCAAGCCGGTCGCGGGCTCCTCATCCACCAAGGGAGGGTCCGACTCGGGTCACGACAGCACCCTGCCCCAGAAGTGATCGTCGATGCTTGAGCGTCAGGGCTTCTACGTTGCTCCCCCCCGACTGGTTCGGGGCGGAGCACTTGTCCGTGTTTTTTAATAATCGTTCTACCGAAGAGGACACTGATGCATTCTCATCTCTTCCCAGCTCGCCGCCGCGCGAGTCGGGGATTCACGCTGATCGAGTTGTTGGTCGTGATCGCCATCATCGCGGTTTTGATCGCCCTGCTGCTGCCGGCGGTTCAATCGGCTCGCGAGGCCGCTCGCCGCTCGCAGTGCGTCAACAACATGAAGCAGCTCGGGCTTGCGCTGCACAACTACCACCAGACCATCAACGTGTTCCCGCCGGGCGGCGTCAACGGCATTAATGCCGCCGGCCAGTCCTGCCAGGGGACCACGCACGGCCCCAACTGCTACGAGTGGGGAGCTTGGAGCGCGCAGGCGATGCTCCTGCCCTACATGGAGCAGACGCCCGTCTACAACTCCATCAACTTCAACGTTTTGGGGCGTGGCAATGGGTTCGGCGAGTCCATGAACACAACCGCGACGACGTCGGCCATTACGTCGTTCCTCTGCCCCTCCTCCACCCCTCCCCCCCGAACCCAGGCCTGGCGCTGGTACAACCAGTTCTACCCGGGCAACACCTACTTCGTCAGCGCGGGTTCGACCATCATGTGGCTGGGGTGGCCGGTCAACGTGCCCAACGGCATCTTCAGCATCGGCGGGCCGGCCTACGGCATCCGCGACATTCAGGACGGCTCGTCCAACACCATCGCCATGGGCGAATGGCGCGGCGGCGACTTCAACGACGCCAAGCGGAGCATCCAGGACATCGTCGGCATCCAGTGGGCTTCCGCGGGCTGGCCGAGCGTCCCCAACCGGAACATGGACGGCCCGTTCTCGAACATGCCGGCGGGTGCGGCTTACCTGGTTCCCGCGCTCCAGCAGTGCTCTCAGGCCTGGTTGTCCGGGTCGGCCACGAGCTACGGCACCAACGGCCAGCGGAGCTGGAACGGCCGCTTCTGGCACGTCGGCAACTACGGCCACGCCTACGGCAACATCCTGGTCCCCCCCAACTCGCAATACCCGTATTGCCAGTTCTGGGACACCAACAGCGACTTCGACTCGGCCGGCGTCAACGGCCTTTCGAGCTTCCACCCCGGCGGCGCCAACGTCTGCTTCGCCGACGGTTCGGTGCGGTTCCTGAAGAACAGCGTGGCGTGGAACACGCTCTGGGGTCTCGGCTCGATGGCCCAGGGTGAGACGATCAGCTCCGACCAGTATTGACCGATCGGTCGGATCGAAAACCCCGGCACGCCTCTCGAGGCGTGCCGCTCGCTCTTCCAGCCCGTCCCCGCCCTTGGTGGAGACGGGCTTTTTTCATTTCGAACATGAATCCTAACGTGTGTTCGTCCAGGCGCCGATCATGCGTCATTCAGGGAGACTTGCGTTCCGAGGGACGCTCCGGGAAAACTGGGCTGACACGTGTAGGGTTGAGACCGCCCGCCCCGCGAGGACCTGAACGCCCCCGTTTCCGAACAGCCTTCGACCAACACCGTAAACTAGATTATTCGTAAAGAAGAGAAGTTCAGGGGCTAGCTTCGATTGCGAGCCGCGCGTTACATTTTGTGTAGGTCGGTCTCGCCGAATCCGACGTCGCGGGCTTTCCGACGACCTCGGGGCGAGACAGGAGGCCGACAGCACGCGGATTTCGAGTACGTCGGGGCGCCGTGCCTCGACAGCCTTGTGGTTGACCG
>CALCIC010000098.1 GCA_937907405.1 uncultured Isosphaeraceae bacterium
CGGGCGGGACGCCCGAGCCACGCCGGCGGATGCTCGACCGACACGCGGCCCCCCCCGGAGCGGGAAAAACGGTAATCCGAGGCTACCCATCAACCGCCTCTGCTGGACGAGATTTCCCACCCACTTTCGAGACGCTCACCCCAACGCCGATCCCACACGGGAATCGGATACCCGACGCGCGTGATTCGGGATATACTCCAGATATGTCGCACGCTCACGCATCGCCAGCTCTGGACCGGTTCCTCGAGACGGTCGTTCGCCAGTTGCCTCGTCAAGCCGTCGAGGCGATGGCCGACATGCGCCCTCCGTTCGATCGGCAGGTCGACGACGACTTGACCGACGAGGTGATCCACTTGTTCCAGCTCAAGGCCAAGGCCGCCGTCAATGAGCGGCTGGCCGGTCCGCTGCCGGACGAACCGGAATTCAACGAAGAGACGAAACAGGTGCTCAGGGATGCGAGGGAAGGTAAGGGGTTGGTGCGGTACGACGCCTGGGACGACCTGTTCGCCGACCTAGGCATGTGACATGGCCAGGAAACGAAAGCCCGATCCGGCCGTCCCGCCTCCTTCGCCGCCCGATCGCCCGAGGCTCGCGCCGGTAAGGTCGGCTCGATTCGACAAGGAGGTCGCGCGCCAGAAATCGCACGGCAAGGATCTCGCCAAGCTTCACGCGGTCATCGTCGCCCTGTCGAATCGTCAGGTCCTGGATCCAAGGCATCGAGACCACGCTTTGACGGGCGACTGGAGCGGCTACCGTGACTGCCACGTCGAGCCCGATTGGATCTTGATTTATGAACGCACCGAGACGGAGCTGAGGCTCATGCGAACCGGGTCGCACTCCGACCTCGGCCTGTAACACCTCGCGACGGCGTGCGACGCTCCGATTCCCAGCCTCGAGCCAGGCCCCCCCCTTTCGCGCTTCTGTTGAGGTGACCATGTGCGGCATCGCCGGAGCCTTCGACCTGACCGGGCGGCGCGAGTTCTCCGCGCGGCGTCTGCTGGCCATGACCGCCGCGATCGCCCATCGCGGGCCGGACGACGAGCACATCCACATCGAGCCCGGCGTGGCGCTGGGGGCGCGTCGGTTGTCGATCATCGACCTGGCCGGCGGTCGGCAGCCGCTCTGCAACGAGGACGGCTCGGTCTGGGTCGCGTTCAACGGCGAGTTGTTCGAGTATCCGGAGATCCGCCGGAAGCTGCTCGACCGGGGCCATCGGTTGAGCACCCGGTGCGACACCGAGGCGTGGGTCCACCTGTACGAGGACCTGGGCGAGCGGATGTTCGACGAGGCGCGCGGGCAGTTCGCCGTCTCGCTCTGGGACCGGAAGAACCGGACGTTGATCCTCGGCCGGGACCGCATGGGGATCTGCCCGCTCTACTACGCCAGGGCCGACGGCTGGCTGCTCTGGGGCTCCGAGATCAAGGCGATCCTGGCGTCGGGCATGGTCCGGGCCGAATCCGACGTCCGCGGCGTTGATCATCTGTTCACGTTCTTCTGCGCGGGGACGACCCGGACGTTCTTCCAGGGGATCGACTCGCTGCCCCCGGGGCATTTTCTCAGCGTCAACGGCGATCGGGTCGCCAAGAAGCTGTACTGGGACCTCGACTTCCCCGACGCCGGCCAGGAACGACGGCTCGACGATCCGACGCCGCTCGTCGAGGAACTTCAGTCGCATCTGGAGACGGCCGTCGAGCGGCGTCTGCGGAGCGACGTGCCGGTCGTGACCTACATCAGCGGCGGGCTTGATTCGACGGTCGTGCTCGGCCTTTGCAGCCGGCTCCGCCGCGAGCCGATCCCGGCGTTCACGGTCGGGCTCGACCGCGCCGGGCCCGACGAGCGGGCGCACTCGACCGAGGCGGCCGAGACGCTCGGCTCGCCCCTCACGACCGTCGTCATGGATCGGTCGAAGATCGGCGAGACCTTCCCCGAACTCGTCCGAGCCGCCGAGGGCCCGGTGCTCGACACCTCCTGCGCGGCGCTGCTGCGGCTCGCCCAGGCCGTCCACGGCCAGGGCTACAAGGTCGTTCTGACCGGCGAGGGCGCCGACGAGGCGCTCGCGGGGTACGTCTGGTACAAGTCCCAGAAGATCCGCGACGGCGCGTACCGGCGGATCGGCCGGACGACCCCCAGGATCTTCCGCAACCTGATCGCCGGCTCGATCGCCGGCAGGCGGATGGTCGTCCCCCCCGAGCAGGCCGTCGGCGGCGTCCGCCCCGCGCAGCAGGACATGTACGAGATGATCTCTCAATGCAAGCCGCTGCTCTACTCCGACGCGATGCGCGACCGCCTCGACGGCCACAGCCCCTACGCCGATCTCGATATCACGAACGACCGCATCGGCCGTTGGCACCCGCTCAACCAGTCGCTCTACGTCGGCTACAAGGTGATGCTCGCCGGCCTGTTGATGATCTCCAAGGGGGATCGGATCGCCATGAACGCCTCGGTCGAGTCCCGTTATCCGTATCTCGACGACGACGTCGTCGCGTTCTCGGCCGGGATCGCGCCCGAGTACAAGTTGCGCGGGATGACCGAGAAGTGGATTCTCCGCCAGGTCGCCGCGCGAATCCTTCCGAGCAAGATCGCCAATCGTCCCAAGACGATGTTTCGATCCAGCCTGTCGCAGACGTTTCTCGGCCCCCGACGACCGGCCTGGGCCGATCAACTGCTCAGCCCCGAATCGCTCCGCGCCACGGGCTACTTCGACCCCGAATCGGTGCGGAAACAGCGACGGCTCCAGACTCTTCTGCCTCGGATGACCCCCGCGCGCTTCGTCTTCGACGTCGCGCTTACGTGCGTCGCGTCCACGCAGCTCTGGCACCACGTCTACTGCGGCGGCGGGCTTTGCGACCTCCCCGTATGGACCCCGCCGGTCTCGGCGTCCGAGTAATCGACGACGGTCGAATCGAGGCCGAACCGCTTCCGCCGCGCGGGCGCCTCGGCCAAGATTCGTTGCTTTTGATCCTCCGACGCGCTGCGCCACGCGGCGATCTCGTCGAGCGTCCTGGCGCAGCCGAGACAAAGGCGGGAGTTCTGATCAATTCGACAGATCCCGTTGCATGGACTGGTCGACGACACGATCACGTCTCCTCGCCTTGGGTCTGGAAGTCCGTCAGGAAGCGTACCGGCGCCGGGCCAGCGCGCCCAGGACGATCGCGCCGAGGCTCGCCAAGACGAGGCTTGACGGCTCGGGGACGGCCGCGTCGGCGATGGTGTACTGGACGTCGTCGACGGCGAAGTACCCCGGCGTGTTCATGCCGAAAACGCCGAGGTCAGTCGATGATACGTTGAAGAAGATCGTCCGGGCGCCGGCGAGCGCGGAGAGGTCCATGTATCGCCAGTCGTCGACGATGTAATCCAGCGAGTCGTCGGCGAAGCGGTAGTCCGCCAGATAAAAGTCGACCGACGCGCTGAGGACGGCGCCCGCCGCGTCGGCGCCGTAGGCGGTCAGCTTGAACCAGTCGGGGTCGTCGCCCGACGCGCCGCCGAACTTCTTGGCGAAACCGTCGCCCGTGAGCATCGAGAGCGCGGCGTACGTCGTGTTCGTGACGAACATCCCCGCGATTCCGGCCCCGGCCGGCAGCGAGAAATGGGGCAGCCCCAGAAGCCGACCGACGTTCGTCGGTGGATTGCCGGTCAGCTCCGCATAACCGAACGCCAGGCCGTAGTTTTCACCACTCCGGGCCGATCCGGGGAAGGCGGAGAACTGATTCCGATAACCGGCGGTCGTCGTGTCGGTCGTATTCGAATACGCAAATCCGCTCCAACTGCCGTAGGTCAGCTCGGCGCTGTTTTCGAATACGACTCCGTTGGATTCAAAGCTTCCTTGCATCACGTCGCCGTACGGCCCCTGCACCACCGTGCCGTTCGGGGCGGGCCCCCGCCAGGCGGATTCGGCGTCGAGCGAGAGGTCGTCGAACGTGGCGACGACGTCGCCGCCACGCGCCGCGACGGCCGACAGGGCGAAACCGAGGACGAACCACGAAAATCCGACAACATGAACATGTCGTGCGCGCATCTTGGAATAGCACCTCATCGTAGGGAGGATTCTGCGAAACAGGAGAATGGATTCCGCCGCGCGTCAGCCGTCGGAGGCCGCCCTGGCGGCGGCGTCCGAAACGCGCCGGATCGCGGAGAACGCGAGGAAGCCGGTTGCGACGAGGGACGAGGGGCGAGGGCGCGCGAAGGCGCCGGTACGTTCTTGACCGAGAGGGGACATCAGAGCAGACCTTTCCGCCGGGCCGGGCTTGGTCGGTGCTTCGACCCCTCCGTGCGTGCCCGATGCAGACAGCCTGCGATCCGCGCGCGCCCGGATGCTTGAGGCCGAAGCATCACAACAGCGTCTCGACGGGCAGGTCTTCTGGCTTACGGCGTTTGACGGTCCCGGACGGCCTTCCCGCCTGGCGGCAGTGGCGTTGCGTCCGAGACCTCGCCGATTACAGCGGCGGCCCCGCGCCGGATTTCCACCGGCTTCCCTATTCTCCCCCGGACCCGATCACTCGGGAGGGGGCACCCGTCGAGCGGTCCTCACCTTAATCGGTCCCGCGACCAAGTTCAAGCCGAACAGGACGCGGCGCTCGATTGATATGATGAAATACGCTTGTATGTAGCTTCGTATTATCGGGGGTTCGTCAGCGCTTCGAGCAGCAACCCGTGGAAATCCGTCGTGTTCAGGACGTTTTCGGCCGAGGGGGGCGGGCCGTCGGCGATGAGGATCGGCTTGTCGAGCGGATCGTCGGCGGGCAGCCCGTGGCTGCCCCGGACCAGGCTCGGATCGAGCGGGATCACGTCGAACAGGGTGCGGAAGCCGAGCTTCTTTTGGATCAGGCGACGAATCGCGCGCCCCTTGGGCCAGACGAGCTTCGGATCGAAGAACAGCTCGCAAGGGTCGTAGCCCGGCTTGCGGTGGATGTCGACGGTTCGCGCGAAGTCGGGGGCGGCGGCGTCGTCGAGCCAGTACGGGTAGGCGAACCAGGCGTCGGGTTCCGAGAGGGCGACGAGCTCGCCGGAGCGGTCGTGGTCGAGCCCGATCTCCGCCCGCTCGGCGGCCGCGTAGATCGGACCCACGCCCAGGATTCCGCCCAGCACGTCGCGGACGCGGTCGACGTCCTCAGCTCGTTTCACATAAACATGAGCCAACTGATGGTCGCAGACGGCGAACGCGCGACTGCCGAACGTGTCGAGGGTCTCGCCGAACGGCCCGTTGCGGACGGTCAACAGGCGGGCGCGGCGCAGGACGCGGTTGATCTCGATCGGCCGGCCGACGTCGCAGTGGCCGTATTCGCTGACGATCCAGACCCGGGCGCCGATCGCGCGGGCGCGGTCGAGCAGGGGGGCGGCGGCGGCGTCGAGCTCGGCCGCGAGCCGCGCCATGTCGCAGCCGCTCGGCCCGCGCCTTTGGGGTTCGTAGTCGAGATGCGGCAGGTAGACCATGGTCAGGTCGGGCCGGTCCCGTTCGAGGACGTCGGCGGCGGCCTCGGCGATCCAATTGGTGCAGGGGAGGCCGGCGTTCGGCCCCCAGAACGTGTGGAACGGGAACCGACCGATCTCGGCTTCGAGCCGCTCGCAACGGTCGTCGGGGGTGCCGGACACGCCGAACACCTTGCCGCCGTCGGCCCCGTAATAGGGCTTGGGCGTCACGCTGATTTCCACGTCCGCCCCCTGGTTGAACCACCAGAACAACTTGGCCGCGCGGAACGCTCGCCCTTGCTCGGCCGCCATTCTCCGAGCCGTCGTGTAGATCGGCTCGGCCTGGACCAGGGCGCTTGATTGCTGCCAGAACCGCACCTCGCGGGTGTCGCGGAACAACCAGCCGTTGCCTACAATTCCGTGTTCCTGGGGCGGCCGGCCGGTCAGCAGGCTCGCCTGGGCCGTGCATGTGACGGCCGGCGCGACTTCCTTGAGCGGACGGCTCCAGCCGGCTTCGGCCAGCGCGCGGAACCGAGGGGCGTGGCCGAGAAGGCGGCCGGTCAATCCAACGGCGTTGACGACGACGACGGGCGGTGGCGACATAAGAACCGTGCGACTCCCGGTCAGAGGATCGATTCGAGACGAGAACCAGGATACCAAGAGGGGACGAAGGGATGTCGAACCGAGAATCCGAACCGCCGTCGTTCCCCCCTTACAGCTACGTTCCGGGCGGGCGCTGGCCGCATCCGACGAGTTCGCCGCTGGGTCATCTCCATGGCAGACGGCCGGAGCGCCCGCCGGCGATCGAGGGCGATGCGTGGCCCGAGTCGAACGCCTATCTGCGCGGCGTCGAGCTGTTCAACGCCGGTTACTACTGGGAGGCGCACGAGGCCTGGGAGGCGCTCTGGCACGCGCACGGCCGCCAGGGGGCGATCGCGACGGTCCTCAAGGGGCTCATCAAGCTCGCCGCCGCCGGCGTCAAGATTCGCGAGGGCCGCGCGTCCGGAGCGCGAACCCACGCGCGTCGGGCCGCGGAGCACTTCGCCGAGGTCGCGTCCTCCGACGGCCCCCACCAACTCGGCCTCGATCTCCGCGAATGGATCAGGCACGCGGAATCGGTCGCGGTCCAACCGCCCGATGATCGCGGACCTCCGGATTCAGCCGTGCATCGCGTCTTTCTATTTCGTATCAGGCCGGTTTTTTCGCCATAATACGTCATTTTGCGATTTTTGTCATGATGGGTCGGTTGAAATGCAGAGCCGTTCCGTCTACAGGGGAATGGATTTTGTGACGCAGAAACGATTCATAGAGAAGCAATCATCGATTCATTGGGGGCGGCGGTCGAACTCTCCCGCATCGACTGCCGCGCGGAGTATTCGCGGGCCGCATCAGGACGAGTCGAATTGGTTGAAGGCGGCGTCGGGCGGGAAGGTCGCAACGGCCTGATTTGGTCGCGCTCGATCCCGAAGACGCCGCCTGGAGACGGACGGCGCGTGCGAGGGGCGACTCATGCCGAGGAATCCGACGAGGCGGTATTCGGACGGCGACGACGAGCATCAGTCGTTTGACGTTCGCCGGCTGATCGACCTCAAGGTCTTGAGTTCGCTGTCCCCGGAGACCCTCGGCGAGGTGGTCCGCGTCTTCGTCGTCCTGGGAGGGGTCCTGGTCGCGCTGGTCGTCTGGCAAGGGGGCGACTGGATGGCGAGGCGGACGGCTCGGTGGGGTTCGGCGGTTGATCGGATCGCACTCCAGTGGGGCGT
>CALCIC010000099.1 GCA_937907405.1 uncultured Isosphaeraceae bacterium
CGCCTCGACGTGGGCCACCGGCACGTTCAACTTCACGGCCGTCAACGCGCAGGCGATCGTCGAATTGACGTCGCCGACCACGACCACGGCGTCGGGCTTCCGCTCGAGCACGACCGGCTCGAATCGCTTCATCACCTCGGCCGTCTGGGCGGCGTGGCTGGCGGACCCGACTCCCAGGTCGACGTCCGGACGAGGGGTCTTGAGCTCCTCGAAGAACAGCCTCGACATCCGCTCGTCGTAGTGCTGTCCCGTGTGGACGAGGAACGCCTCGACCTCAGTCCGACGGCCGACCTCCCACATCAGCGGGGCGACCTTCATGAAATTCGGGCGGGCGCCGGCGACCATGATCAATTTCAAACGGAATCTCCCTAGTAATTGATTCCGAATCGCGTCCTTTGGCGACGGGGACGTCTGCTTGTTCGTTGATCCTCGCGTCCACGGCGAATGAACGGGGAAACGGATCCATTCGCTATGATGGCTGCAGCAGGCGAAGTTGGCTCATCGCATCGTCGCCTGCGTCACCCTTCCGACGGCGGCATGAGACTTCACGAAGCGACAATGAATCCAATTCGGATGCGGGCGAGTGAAAGACGCCTGAATCCGATTTAAATGGATGCTTGCGCGGGTAGCTAATTTTTGAATGATGCTTCGTTCGGGCGGGGGCTGCAGAATCCGTCCGCAATGAATACACGCTTCGTCCTGGTCGTAGGTTCCATAGGGGTTGCCGGCGAAGTCCATCAGGAACGTGGAAGTCATGTTGGTGAACGATTCGTTCGTTCCCACGAACGACAGTTGCTCCAGTTGAAGCCCAGAAAACAGATCTTGAATGCGTGCTTCATTGAATGCGTTCGCGTGCCCCCACGGCGGGTTCGTCTCGCCGCAGGAGTAGCAGGTGGTACGGCCGACACGGATGTCTTGTCGAAAGGGGACGCCTATCACGGCGTGGCGTTTGGTGACCCTGGCGATTCCCGAACAGGCGGATGCGAGCAATCGAGGGGGGATATGTTCCAGAACCTCGCAGCAAAGGACGACGTCGAATGCATCGTCGGCGAACGGCAGCGCGCAGGCGTCGCCTTTGACGCATGCGACCGACGGGTGATTTATCAAGGGCTCGCTCAGGTCGAGCGCCGTGACGTTCTCGTACCGCTCGGCCAGCTTGAGAGAAAAGAATCCATCCCTCGCCCCGAGATCGAGGGCCGAACGCCCTTCGGCCGGCAACATGCGAACGACGTCCTCGGCCCTGGCCTTCTCGCTCTTGGACTCACGATATTGATGAATGTTCATTGGTGTGGTTCGCTCAAGCCGCGGCGGCCGTTAGGTGTTCGTCGACCGACTGCAAGCCACGGGGACGCCGTCGAGAAAGCGACATCTGCCGCGGCGGATTCGGGTGGAGTTGGAATCAAATCTCCGGAGAAGAAGAGGCACGAGGTTCCGGCCGCCCTGATGTGAGCGCGTCTCGAACGGCCCTCAGTTCGATGGCGAGCTTTCCTCGCCCTAAGAGCAGGACGCCGAGTCCATAGGACGCCACCCCAGCCGCCACGGACGAGGCGAACCTCACCAATGGTGGTTCCGCGGCGCCGGCCCAGTGATTCACCAAGAAAACCGAAGGAACCATGATCAGAGTCGAGGCGAGTGCGACGGATTGGGAGCGGACCAGGTCGTAAGGTCCCACGCGGGTGATCGACCGCGTCAGCGAGAAGAACAGATAGAGCGCCATCGGATAGATCGCGACCCAGGCCGCGCAGACGCCGACCATGCCGTAACGAGCGCCGGAAAGTACAAAGGCGAGGGGGTAAGCGAACATGCAACACATGGAGTATCTGGAATTCACGTCGGGTCTGCCCAGCGCGTTGAGGAGGGGAGGCAGCGACGAACCGAAAACCATGAAGACGCCGACGATGCTGAGGAGCTGAAAGGGCAGCACGGCCGGGGCCCACTTCCGGCCCAATGCCATGGTGATGCCGTCCTCGGCCACCAGAGCCATTCCCACCATCGCCGGCAACGCCACGAAGCCGACGAGCGACGTCAACCGCAGGTACCATCCCTTGAGCCGTTCCGGATCGTGCTGGAGTCGGCAATAGAACGGATAGGCCACCTGGTTCAGGTTCACCGTGAGCTTTTGCACGGGCAACGAGATCAGTCCGAAAGCGAGCGAGTAATAGCCGAGCTCCGCGGGGCCGCCGAGTTTTCCCACGACGACGAAATCCGAGTTGCTGTAGGCGTACCAAAGGAGGCTGGCGGCGCTCACATGCGCGCCGAATGAGGCCAGCCCCCCCCCCGCGAGCCTGGGCGGGCCGAATCTGGGCGACCAGCCGGCCTGGCTCGACAACATCGACGACTCCACGACGCGCGCGCCGGCCGTTCCCGCCAGGAGCGACCAGAATCCCCATCCTCCGACGGCCAGGGCCAGGGTCACGCCAGCCTGAATCAAGCCCGAGGCGATGTGGACGGCCGCCTGCCTCCCCATCTGGAATCGACGTTCCAGGATGGCCAGCGGCACCGAACGGAAGGGGATCAAGAAGAGGAGCAGTCCGGCCACTCGAAGATACGAGGCCAGGTCCGCGTTGCGAAAGAACGACGCCGCAGCGCCCGAGGAACAAAAGATGACGGCGTAAAGGACCAACGCCAGCGCGAAGCTCAGGGTGAAGCTCTCGGCCAGGTCGTCCTCCGTGAGCAGACTCTTCTGCACCAGGGCCTTTCCCACGCCCGCCTCGGCCAGGAGGTCTCCCATCCCCAGGAAGATGCCGCCCGTGGTGATTACGCCGTAGTCGTATGGGCTCAGGAGCCGGGCGACCAGCAACGTGACGGCCCACGAAACGATTTGCATCAGGAGGCGAGAGCCTACAAGCATCGCGCCGCCCCGGACGATAAGCCGCCGGAGGTCGTCCTGTTTCTCCAGCGTCGGATCGCCGTGATCGTGAATCGCCGGCGAGAGTGGGACGTCCAACTCGGCGCTCATTCTTGTCCGCCGAGAGCGATCCCGCTCTTGCCGCCAGACGTCGCGTGATGGGATCCACGGTCCAGTTCCTCATCCATTCCGCCCATCGCCAGTCCGCACGGATTCATTCGCACCGCATACCTCCAACGTCTGGACCGCCCGGCGCTTTCCTAGTTCTACTGTCACGAATTTCCTCGAATTACCAGCCCGACGCGCAAGCGAGGGTCGATTCCGCATGGGTTGCGACCAGCCCCGCGAGCTTCCCAGAGCGGTCCCCTCGCTTGCGCTTCGGGCTGGTAATTCGGCCGCATGAAGGTCTCGGTCCTGGTGCCGAGGCACCCGCAAACCATTGATGAACAATAGGTTGCGTCGGACACCCTCAAAAGAGTTACAGTAGAGCTAGAAACGGACGGAGAGCTGAACGAAGAAGAAAAGTCCGACCAGGAAGCACGCCGACGCCGTGAGCATACGAAGCATGCTCCGCCCGTCCAATCGGGAATTCGCGAGCCTCATCTCGGGATCGGCCTGTCGGATGAAGGAGGCCGCAAGGCCGAGCATCATGTACGTCAGGACGTTGTAAGGATGAGTCAAGGACATCTCGCTCACGAGGTAGCTGACCAGGGCGGCGAAGACGAAGGGTCGAGTTCGCTGAAGCGCCGGATCTCGGTTCACGGTCTTCGAGGATCCGATACGCTGCAGCGTCGTCAGCGAGTAGCAGCAGGCGCCGAAGAAAAACGATCCGCCAATCACGCCGAGTTCGGTGTAGGCGCATATGAACGCGTTGTGCGTCGCCTTCCCCACTGCGTCGGTATAGTGTTCCGCTCCGATCCCGAAGATTGGAGAGTGGACCAGGAGGGCGAACCCGTCGGCCCAAATCTGGATTCGCGACTGGCCTGTGCCTTCCTTCAGGTCGATCGAGGTGTTGCGGCCCGCGAAGACGAAGAAGAGCGCCGGCAGTGAGACGGCGGCGATGAGGATCGCCTTGCGAAGGCCGTACTTCGTCAGGATCAGGACCGAAGTTCCCGCCAGCGTGCCGAGGAAGCCGCCTCGCGACTTCGTCTCTTGGAGCGCCACTGCGAAGACGAAAATCGGGACGATCCAGCCGATCCTAAGAAACCCCAGCCGGTTGGCCAGTAAGCCGAAGAGGCTGAAGATCAGGCCAAGGTTCAAGACTTCGCAAAAGTCGTTGGGGTCCGCGAACATCCCCGAGCCGATGAGCCTCTCGACGTCGCCTGACATCATCACTTCGAAGACGGGGAGTTGGATGAACCGATGGTGATGCAATAAGGCCAGACTCGCGGGCGTCAGCGTGATGAGGACGATCGAGAGTAGGAAGGATCTCAGCCGACCCGGCGTGTCCACGACTGCCGTGAGCAAGAGGAAGTAGGTGATCACCTTCGCGAAGTCGACGACGAAATTCAAGCCCCCTTCGGCGTCGCCGTTGGCCAAATTGGCAATCAGGCCGAAGGCCAAAATCCCGAACATGTACGCGGTGATCGGACGCGCTCCCGAGCAGGCCGCCGTGAACTCACGATGGACCTTGTTCCAGGAGGCGGCGAAGCAGCTCAAGATCGCGACCTCATAGAGCGGGACGGAGGCCAGGACCGGCACGAAGTCCGTCGGGCGTATCAACAAGATCGCCGTCACCAGGATGAGGAGCGCGAAATCCAAGGAAATCCCTCGGGTCGTCGGGCGTCGGTAAAACGGACGGGATCGGATGAAGGCGACCGCCGCGCCGCCGCCGCCGCCGGAACGCGGCCGGTTTATCGCCGAGGAGCCTGACGTCGACGTCCGACGGGCTGCGCCCCCGCCTTGAAAGTCAACAGGCTCGGTTCGATCCAGTCGAGGTAAGGGTCGGCCTTCAACAGATAGGTCTTCGCGGCGCCGGGGGTGAAGGTGACCTGCAATGGGCCCCTGTGCTCGTCGTCGACGGTCACCGCCTCGGGAGCCCAACCCGCGTGGCTCCAGGTCTTCCCGCCGTCGGAGGATTGATACAAGTAAACATTCGTCTGAAAATTCGAGTCGCCCGGGACGTCGTGCTGGATCGTAAAGGTCATGGCCCGGCCCGCCGCCCCCGAAACCGGCCCATGGAAGCGGATCGGCGACCGGAGCGTGTCGACGACCTCAAAGGCCGAGGCGGGGATTGTTCGGAGGTCCTGGAGGTCCCTGTCGTCCCAGCGCTCGTCGTTGACTCCGCAGAGCCACAATCCGTTGTCGGCCAGGTCGGCCACGATCACCCCGTAGCTCCGCATGGCGTCGACGACGGTCCGGGCGATCGGGCGGAAGTCGTCGCGATGCGCAAGGAACCAGCGTTCCGAGAGACGGAGGCGAGCCCCCATGGCCAGCCCCTTCTCGTGCGATCCCGACAGCACCGCGTGACGAGCCGGCCAGACGAATCGGTTTCGGCTGAGCCCCGGGCTGACGGCGACCCGGAAGGGGTGCCTGATCACGCCGCTGGCCGCCTCGTCGTAGCGGACCAGAAGCGGAATGATGGGCAGCCCGGCCGCGTCCGACGAGGTCCAGCCCGACGGCCGGGGAGCGCCCGTCGTCAGGTCGAACTGGGAGCCTCCCGCCGCCTGCCAGCTCTTGCCCTCGTCGGACGAGGAAACCTGGTAATACTCGTACAACCGGTCGATTCCTCCATTCGCCTCGTCGCGGCGCGCCACGAGCCCATGGTGATCGCCGCCGTCCTTGACCTTGGCCTCGGAGGGGGGCTCGCCGGTCGCGCTGTACCAACCTTCGACCGACATGCCGCGAAAGAAAGGCGCCGGCCCCGGATCGCTTTCCTTGATGTAGCTTCCCAGAGCGATGGGCGCCCCCGGCTGTTCTCCCGAGACGACGTTGTAGGGGATGCCGTACATGCTGTTGCCGCCGCGCGCGGTGGTCGTCGACCAATCGACGCGGATCTTACCCTCGCCGAAGCCTTGAAGGAGTTGGGCGGAATCCGGCGCCGTGGGATCGTCGACGACCTGGCGGCCCATCTCTCGCCACCACGGGCCCGCGTCGAACAGGTCGAAACCGCCGAGGTCCGGGCTCTGATTGCCGGAAGGGGCCGTCCCGGAGGCGCCGATCTGAACCTTGGCGACGAATTCGAGAGCCCCCGCGGGCGCGCGGAGGCCCCCTTCGTTGGTGAACGAGATCGTCCGTCTGCCCCAACGCGTGGGAGTGTAGGAAAACGTACCCGTGCGATGGTCCGCGTCGAGTAACCGTTCGGGTGGGTCGAAGCGGCCATCGCCGTTGGAACTCTTTGGGATGAAGCGGACGGCGGCCCCGGGGCGCAAATCGGTATTCAGCGTCACCTGGAAGAGCGAGGCTCGGTGGACCTCTCCCCACCCGGGCCCCGACGTTCGGTAGTCGACGCCGTCCTGGACCACGATCGGCGCGGGCCGGGGGATGAGCAATCCCTCGGGGTGCATGGGGCCGTCGTTCACTCCCGATCCTCGGCCGGCCAATCGCTCGGTCGCCTCGACGGCCAACCCGCGCAATCGCCGCATCCCGACGCCTTGCGCCATGAGGAGGAGCCCCACGATGGACAGGGCGACCGCCATGGCGATTCTCCGCATCCGGAGCATTCTCGCACGCCGACCTCGCCCGACGAGGCTCGAGTCGAATCCAGAGAGATCCGACGTCGATTCCGGGAGGACGCGGAGGATCGGAATCTGAGGCGGTCTCTTCATAACATTCATCATGTTCGCCTGAGATGAAGAGAGGGCGACGGGTCGCCGCGATCAGTACGGTAATGGTCCAGGTGCTCGTCGAGCAAACACTGGGGTGAGAATCGCTCGACGGCCGTCGAGCGAGCCGCTCCACCCATGCGAAGCCGCCCAGGCTCATCGGCTTGCAGCCTCATCAACAGGCAGGCCAATTCTCGATGATCCCCCGGGGAGAAGAGGATGCCTGTACGACCGTCGTCGATCAGTTCAGGGATGCCGCCGATCCGACTCGCCACGACCGGGACGCCGCAGGCGAGGGCTTCGAGATTCACCAGGCCGGCCGCCTCGGCCCAAACCGAGGGACTGACGAGGCAATCGGCCGCTTGCAAGAGCGGCTCGACGCGCCGGCGGGATCCGAGAAACCGGACGCGATCGCGCAAGCCGAACTCGTCCGCCAGCGATTCCAGGTGTTGACGTTCCGGCCCCTGGCCGACCACCCAGAGCCTCATGTCGGCGGACGATTCGGCCATCGCTCTGATAAGGACGTCGATTCCCTTGTCTTTGATCAAATGAGCGACCGCGACGATGACGAATGTGTTCTCCTCGACGCCGAGAGTCCGGCGCACTTCTCGTCGCGCTTCGGCGTCCGGCCGGAACCGATCCACGTTGACGAAATAGTAGATCCGCTCCGCTCGCGCGCCCGCGTATCGCCTCGCATGTGACGACACAAAGTCGCTCACGCAGAGCATTTTGAAATAGGGGAAGGCCGCGGCCCGCTTGACGATCGACCGACACTCGATTCTTGAGGTCGGTGCGGACGCGTCGGCCGGCCGCGAGATATGGTCCGTGAAATAATGCTGGACGCGGAAGTTCAGGACCGACAGCGACCAGACGTAAGGGTTCCGCAGGAGATCGTAGAAATTCCAGTGCACGACGTCGATGCGGTGACGTCGGATCAACGATCGGAGGCGGTGCAACTTCTCGAGATTGAAGCGGCTCAGGTCGAGAGTCTCGTGTTCCAGCCCCAGGGCGGCGAATTGCGCCGCGAATTCCTTGTCGAGCGGGACCATGTATACGGGCAGAAAGAGACTCCCTCCCCGCTGGAACTCCCGGGCCAGAATGAGGACTTGCTCCTCGATCGAGCCGAACTTGCCGGCGGGATCCATGCGCAGGATGAAGAGGACCCGCTTGAGGCGTCCAGAGACGTCTCGAGGGCGGGGACTCAACGTCTGCGCCTCCATCTCCGCACAGTCGGAGTTTGGAAGAACCTCCCGCCGAAGCTCCGACTCCACGATCATTTCTCCGGTACGGTTCGGAAGAACACGAGAGCCCTGACGGTTCGAAATCCGTAACCAGGGGAGCGATCGGAGGTGCGGATTTCCCGCGTTTTTTCAATTGGGTTCGGCCAGCCCGACGAACTCGCGCTCGGCCGTCGGCATCCGCCTCGTCATGCAACAGCCGGATTCCCAGACGCGAGGGCGCCCTTCCCAGATTCGACGGATGGGAGCGGCCTTGATGTTGCCGATCGGATCCATGCTCCAGCACGACCTGACGTCCCCGTTCGCCTGAATCTGAAGGTTGGTGAAGGCCGAGCACAGCGGCTTGTGATGGGCGACGTGGTGCTGGGTCAGGATCATCAGCGATTCAGGATCGCGGAGATAGGGGATCATCACGTCAAGCTGGTGCTCTGTGTTGGCGATGGGAAACCCCTGGCGCCTGAGTTCGATCAACTCCTCCACGGCGGCGACGGCCCGCCGCCGATCCTTGGGCCAGTTCTCGCTCCACTCAAACCACTTCGGATCTTCGGGAGTGTTGTAATTCTGCTCGATGGGCTGATAGAAGACTTCGAGGCCGCGGGCGCGGGCGAACCTCGCCACTTCGGCCACGTCGTGCAAGTTGTGCTCCATGATCACGGTCTTGAGCCGAATCACGTAGTCGAGCTGATGGTCGCGACGGAGCCGGAGCAGCGTCCTGATGGTGGTTTCAAGCACGTCGAAGAAGCCCTGGCGACCTCTGATCTTATCATGGGTCGCCCCGACGCCGTCGCAGGACAGTGTGATCCGCGTCGGGCGGCTCAGGGCGATTTTCTCGACTCGCGATTGATCCAGCCAGTAGCCGTGGCTCAAGAACTCGACGAGCAGCCCCTGGGCCGTGGCGTGGGCGATCACCTCTGGGGTGAACGGCATCAAGAGGGCCTCTCCGCCCGTGAAGGTCACGTACATGGGGCCCAACCAGCGCCTCAGATCGCTCACGGTCGACTTCCACTGATCGACCGACGGGTTGGCCTCCTTGCCGCGGTTCTTCCAGATGTCGCAATGAAGGCAACGGGCGTTGCACCGCTCCGTGAGCAGGATGGCGATCGAGGCGGGGCGACAGAAAGACGCCAGGCGGCCCCCGGCCCAGGAGCGGAGTCGGAGATGGAACGCCGAGTGGGCGCGGGCTCGGATCTTCCCAATTCGAGAGGCCATGAAAACGTCCTCTGGAAGCGTATGGCGGGGGGGGCCAGTCGAGATTCCCAATCTTGCCGCGGAAGTCGAGTCAGCTTGGCGAACCGCGAGGGGCTCGCGCCGGAGACTCGACGATTAATCGCTGCTCGACCGTCCCCGCGTCGCGGCCAGCAACCGCCTCAATCCCGCGCTGGCCTGGGGGGTGTCGGGTTTGAGCCGGAGGGCTTCGCGGTAGTGGAGGATGGCGGCGTTTGAACGGCCTCGGCATTCCTCCGAATAGCCGAGGTTGTTCTGAATCTGGGACTCGTTCGGATTGAGTCGGGCCGCCCGTTGGAAAAAGGGGACGGCTTCGTCGTGGCGTCCCAGTTGGGCGTGAGCCACCCCCAACCGGTTGAGCAGTGAAGGGGAATTGGGAGCCGACCGGACCGCGGCGTCCAGGTGCTTCAGCGCGTCCTGGGGCCTCCCCTGGTCGAGCAGCAGCCCTCCCAGACCTTCCTCGGCGCATGCGGCGGCCGGTTGCATGGCGAGCGCCTGCTGGAAGAAGTCGGCGGCCTCCCTGGTCTTGCGCAGGACGCCGGCGTAACGCCCGGCCAGACAGAAGCCTACAATGTCTCCACCGCTCAATTTCAACCCTTCCTCGACCCGTTTCAAAGACTGCTCAGGCTGACCGAGGCTCTCGAGGAGTCTCGACAAATTGTAGAGCTCCTGAGCGTATCGCCGGTGGTCGATGCCGGCCTCGACCTCGCCGGCGGCCTCTTCAACGGCCGACGGCCCCCACCCCGTTGAACGGGTCGCGATCTTCTCGCGGGCCAGCCAGTCCAGCAGATCGAGCGCCAGCGCCTTCGAAGCCGGGATCTGGAGGTGCACATGATCCGCCAGGATCTCGCCGCCGGGAATCCCATGCTCCGACCGCGACGACGCCATCGGCTCCCAGTCCAAGAGCGGTACGCCGCGCTCGCCGGCGACTCGCCGCAGGATGCTCAGCGTGGCCGAACTCGCTCGCAACGGGCAGACGTCCTCGTCCAGGGCGCGGACCAGGAATTCCCTGGCCTCCGCGTCCTTGCCGAGAGCCAGACGCGCCTGTCCCATTCGATAGAGCAGGTCCGCATGTCGGTCGTCAACGGTCAGGGCCGCGTTGAACGCCTGGACCGCATCGTCCCACCGGCCGGATTTCAGCGATGCGCGGCCCTGATCATAGGCTGCTTGCCACGTCCTACGCTGCTGAGGGGACAGGCCGCTTTGATTCTCGCTCTTGAACGGGGCGAAGTCGCGGAGGTTGGAGGCCGGGGTGACGAACAGCAGCCTGGCCTTCGCCCGCGCGGCGACGTCGACCATCGCGTTCAAGCTGGTCTCGAAGTGGGCCAGCACCTGGCGGTGAAAGGTCTCGTCGCGGGTGTAAGCGTCGGGGCCGACCGAGTCGACGGCGACCCGGTGGACCTCGTCCTGGATCCCCGTATCCTTCGCCGAGGCCGTCGGCCTGACGATTCCCGCCAGCTCAAGCCCGCGCTGGGCGACCGTCGCGATTCGGAGTCGACCGGCCAGGCCGGCGGCGCTTCGAATCAGGGCCGGCGTATTGAAGACTCCCGCGTAGGTGCGGCGTTCCAGGAACTCGTTCTCGCCCGTGTAGAGGATGAACAGGTCGGGCTCGTAGTCGGCCAGTTCGGCCATCAACCCCTTGATTCGGTAGCTGGCGTAGCTGATCGCCCCGGCGTTGATCACCTCCCAGTTCCGCGACGGATCGGCCTTGGGCAAGAGAGCGCGGAGCCAGCCTGGGAACGAGGTGAGATCGTAGAACGGCCGACCATACGTGGCCGAGCCCCCCAGGCAGACGATCCGGTAGGCGCCGGCCGGCTTATGCCTGGGAAAGGTCTGGGCGTTGAGTGCATCCCGCTTGTTCGGAGCGACCGTCGCGACTTCCCGGCCCGCGCCGTCCTTCTCGACCTGGAAGTGACGGACCTGGGGAGCAAACCCCGCATAGGGATCGCGGCGAAGGTAGCTCGGACTGACCCCGGCGGCCCAGAGAGCCAGCTCGATGGAGACGAAGACTCCCAGAACGATCGTGACGGCGAACGCCAGCTTCTTCCGGCGCGAAGTTCGCGGGGCGGACGTAGTTGGAGGGATCGGCTTCCAGCGTGATTTCGGGTCGGAGGAAGACCGGCCTCCGACGACCGACTGACGTTTCGAGCGACCCATCGGAGTCGTCCCCGTGATGCCGGAACCTGCTGTCATGATCCAAATAGGAAGGATGCGTGGCGAAGAAACAGCCGTTCATCCAAGGCCGAATCGCCTCCAACGCCGTCTCAGATCTCGGTCTGAACCTGGATCGGGACCCGGGTGGACGCGGCGAGCCTGGGGGCTCCCCACATCCACCCGGTTGATTTCCACGATCGGATCGACACATGGCCGGCGCCGAATGATCAGCGGCCCCGGCGCCTGCGGACGTAGCTCAGCATCCCCAGCCCGGCGAGTCCGGCGATCGCGAAGCTCGCCGGTTCGGGAACGACGATGGTGACGAGGCCCTGGTATAGCGTCGTGTCACCAGGCTTCATGGGGCTCAGCCAGGCGAACTGCGAGATGAGACTAGGGCCCGCATAGTTCCGAGCGTCGGTGACATAGAGGTTGGCCAGGGCCACCCGCGAATCGCTGGTGCTACCACCGATCGCTGTCACTGTCGCCGCGTTGTTGCCATACTCCAGGACCCAGATGGCCCCCTGAACCGCGGCCGAGTCAACCCCGGCGGTCGCGAAGTTACTCAGGACGTAGGCGATCGCTGCCGCGTTGTTGACCAGACTGCCATGCACGTAACCGGTATTGGTGACCGTGGTGGCGTTGTAATCGTCCGGGCTGCCGATTGTATGGCCAAGGTCGACGCAGAAGACCCAGGGAAGAATTTGCCCGTTGAGTGTGGACCAATCAGTGGGAGGGGAGCCGTCGCCCCAACTGCCACCGGTGTAGGTCTGGCTGGTACCGGTGGTCCCATCGGTGTTGAAGGTAATCGACGTCCCGTTGTTAGGGCCGAGGTGGAAATTGTCGGCGCGAGCCTGGGTTGCGACGGCCACGCCGGCCGCCAAGGTCAGCGCGAGGATGGTGAACTTTAGGAACTTCATGTCATTTCTCCGAGAGCGAGAGGCTGCAGTGGGTCGAGGGGGTCGGACTTTTCATCAGGTGAGACCCAAGGCGCCTGATGGGTCGTGCTGGTCAAGAAGCGACCACGCCGCACGGGAACCTGGGTCGGACTCAGCTTCTCCGGCGGCCAAACCTCCCAGCCCCAGCCGGCCGGCGTCCGTGCCGTGGTGAGAATACGCCCCCCCGGAAGACCAATCCGCGCGTTCCCGAACGGCGCGGATCGACCGGCGTCTGAACGCATCGTCGGGCTGTGGACCACGAAATCACCTTACTGGTGAACGCTCTCGCAAGTGATGAGATTCGAGAGCCGGGCTAGGTCCGAGCCTGGCCCTCGGCGGCACTTCAGGTTCCGATTTCATCCCTTCGCCGCTTGCATCGCCATGCTGGTCCATCGAGAAAATGCGAACGTTCATGGCTTGAGCCCGTGTCAGCCTGACGGGGAGGGCGCGGGCTCTGCGCCAAGGCCCAGGTCCTGGCGCAGTTTGGCCAGGAACGGGCGTTCAAGGACGTTGGACGAATCGAGCCGGAACCCACGAGCCTCCGCCCTTTGGAATGCGTCTCGGGCCTTCTCGATCTGGCCCTTGCCCTGATAGGCCCAGGCCAGGTGGACCGCCAGCGACCAGCGCAAGGATTCGCGGTCGACGGGCAGTTCCTCGGCCAGGTTGATCATCTGGATCGCCTCGTCGAATCGCCCGGCCCGGATCAGGAGGAAGGCTCGCGTGTCCAGCAGCGTGGGGTTCTTGCCGGCGACCTCGATGGCGTGGTCGATCATCCGAAGAGCTTCCTCGGACGAGGATTGGTCCAGGAGGCCCAGGTTCCAGGCCAGGTTGTTCAGCACGGCTGGATTGTCCGGATTGCCGGCAAGCATCTCTCTGAGCCCGGAGATCGCCTCCTCGGGCTTGCCTTGATCCAGGAACATGTTGCACAGGCGTCCCTTCAGCCAGGAGTCCGGCTGCGCCTTGACGACCGCCTCCACCCAGTCCCGCACTTGCTGCTTCTGAGGCGCCGTGGCGGACGGAGCGTCGTAGACCGCGAGGGCGGCCTGACCGACATGCTCTTGGGGCAGGGTGGTCCAGGCCTTGCTCAGGATGGCCATGGCCTCCGCGGTCCGGCCGGTTCGGGCATAGAAATTGGCCAGGACCAGCACCCGCCGCGGCTGGTCCGTCTGGCGCTCGATGAAGTCCTTGTACGCCTGCTCCGCCTCGCGATTGAACCCATAAAGAGCCAGCAGGTCGCCGACCTGGCCGATCTGGTCGGGGAATTTCCGGCCGCGTTCCGCGAGAAGCGCGAGGAGTTCCGCCTTCTGGTCGCGAAGGTCAAGCCATTTCGACTCCAATTCCAGAGTCGCGAGGCCGCCGGGGTCGGCTTCCTTGAGAAGGCTGAGATACCGGCCGGCCTCGTCAAGCTTGTTGCGGTCGAGCAGGAATCGGCTGTAATGGGCCAGGGTGTCCGCGAGGTTGGCCTTGCCGGGCCCCACGAGTTTGAGCATCTCCCGCTCGTACTGTTCGACCATGTTCTCGCTCTGATAGAGCTTGGCCAGGTAGAATCGATCGGTGAGCGTCGGCGCGTCCGAGGTCGAGACGAGGTCTTCCAGGAGCTTGATCGCCTCGCCGCGGCGGCCGGGCCGCGCGGCCAGGCCGCTGATCTTCATCCGCAGATCGACGATGCCGCCGCCGCTGCGTCTCAGGTTCTCGTCGATCATCCGCAGCGCTTCATCCTGGTCGGCCAGGCGACGCGTGCTCATGAGCAGGCCGGGACGAATCCGGGACGCCCAGGTCAACCCATCCTGCGAGACGTCGGCCATTTTTTCGAACGCATCGAGGGTCTTCCCGGCCTCGCTCATGCGTCCCTGGTTGATGTAGAAGAGGACCAGGCTCTGGAGCGTCGCGGGATCTTCCGGATGTTCGGCCCGCGCCTGCTGGATCAGCGCCTCGGCCTTCTTGGAGTCGCCGACGAGCATCCAGCACTGGGCCAGCGTGAGGGCCGACTGATCGGCGGGCAACGCCCTGGACGCGGCCTCGATGACGGCCCTGGCCTGATCGGGCCGTCTGGTCGTCGTCGCGACGTGTTCCAGATACGCCAGCCAGACGTCGGGGACTCCAGGGGCCAGCTCGACCGCGCGTTTCAGTTCCTTCTCGGCCTCGGCGCGCCGCCCCGCGATCGTGTACAGGCGGCCCAGCATGAGGTGGTCGGAGTAGTTGTTCGACGACTCGGAGACGGTCTGGCGCGCCAGGGCGAGTCCTCGCGCGGCGTCCCCCTTGCCGATCGCAGCCACGGCCTCGGTGATCGCCAGGTCCTCGACGCGATAACCTCGGGAGCGGAGATCGCCGACGACCTGCTCGATCTCGCCGGAATGGTCCCCCGGCTTCCGGTAGAGCATGGTCATGAGCCGGTTGACGACCGCGGGCTGGAGACCGCCCCGGGCGACCGCCTGCTTGAACTGCTCGACGGCCTCGTCCGTCAGGCCCTTGAGCTCGGCGATCTGCCCCTTCAGGGCGGGTCCGCCCCACCAGTCGGGCCGAAGCTCGGAAATCGACACGGCGAGTTCGCCGGCCGCCTTGAGTCGTTGGCTTGCACCGGGCGCTTGAGGCTCGCGCCGGTACTCGTCGAGGTCGAGCGCCGCCTCGCTGAACCGCCAGGAGGCGCCGCCGTCGCCTTCGACCTTGCGGATTCTCTCCACCAACTCCCGGGCGCCTGCCAGGTCCTTGTTCTGAAGGGCCAGATCGAACAGGCTCTCCAGGACGTCGAGGTTCTCCGGCTGCAAGGCCGCCAACTCGCCCCAGTACTGACCTGCCAGGACCGGCTCGCGCAGACGAACCGCGGTCCGGGCGAGCCGGTCGAGGTACTCCGGCAGATCCGCCGGTTTCATATGCTTGCGCGACTCGGCCAGCTTCGCCACCGCCGCCCTGGCCTCGTCGCCCCCTCGCTCGCCCCAGAGGGCCAGACGCGCGAGCTGGATTTCGAGGCTCGGCCCCAGGTCCTTCTCCGCCTGGTCGAGAACCTGGACCGCCTGGGAGGGCTTCGCTTCCTTCCGGGCGATTCCCGCGACGGCGAGCCGGTAGTTCAGGTTTCGCGGGTCTTCAGCCAGGGCCGTCGTCAGGAGCTTTCGGGCCTCGTCGAACCGGTTCTGGGCCGCGAGCAGGTCGGCGCGAGTTCGAGTCAGGTCCTCGACCGCCGAGGGGGTCGCCTTCTCGGACTCCCGCAGCCGCTGCTCGACCTCTTGCCAGCGGCGTTGCGGCTGGGGAAGCCGAAGGTTTTTCTTGATCAGGAGTCGCACCAGGTCCAGCCGCGATTCAGGCCGTTTCTCCACCAGCGACGCATGGAGCTTGACCGCTTCGTCCAACCGTCCCTCGGACTCCATGGACTCGGCGAGCAGGCGGCCCGCCGCCGCGGCCGTCGTTCCACCGCTCGCCGCTCGTCGCAGCGCGGCGACCTGCTTCTCCTTTTCGCCGGTGTGCGAGTAGCACTCGACGAGTTGCAGGTTGATGACCGAAAGGATGGCCGGGTCCGCCGCGAGTAGGCTGCGGGCCGACTCGAATTTCGAGATCGCCAGGGTCCATTTCCGCCGCGTCATCGCCACTCGGGCTTCCAGGTTGTACATGTGGCCGTCGGTCAGGCCCAGCTTTTGCAGCCGCTTGATCCAGGACGTCGCGCCGTCGTCGCCGTCGAGCTTTTCCTGGCTGATCAGCGCCATGGCCAGGAGCAGCTTCAAATGTACATTGGAAGGCGCCGCGGCGATCCCCCGGCGGAGGACGGCTTCGGCGCGGTCGGGATGGTTCTCGGCCATCTCGACGCCGGCCGACATCTGGTAGAAGACGGGGTCGTCGGGATGCTTCTGTAGGCCGCTTTCGAGGTGCTTCCGGGCCGCGGCGACGTCGTCGTCCTGCCGGGCGAGGTCCGCGGCCGTGATCAGAACCTCGGCCTCGTCGGGGCCGAACTCGAGCGCCCGGGCGACGTCGGCCTTGTCGGCGTTGCGACGGAACTCGACGTTGTAACGGTAGCGGTAGACGTAGGCCATGGCCGACCTGGGGTTCGCCTCGACCATCTCCTCGATCGCTCGGTCGGCTTCCTCAGGCCGCGCGTCGAGGCGAAGCAGGCGGGCCAGTCGGTTGGAAACTTCGACCCGCCCGGGCTCATGGGCGACGGCCTTGCGGTACCAACCCTCGGCCTCCGACGGCTTCGACTCCCCCTGGTCGCACTGGCCGAGCAGGTCTTCAAGTTCGGCGTCCGCCGGCTTGCCGGCGGCGTCCTTGGGGCCCTGTTCGAGGAGGGCCCGAAGATGGCGGCGGGCGTCGCTGAAGCGACCCAGCTCCAGCCCGACCTCGGCGCACCGGCGTTCCAGCTCCGCGTCTTTCGGGTTGTCCCGCTGGGCTCGTTCGAGGACGAGATAGACCTGCGAACGCTCCGGTCCCGTCGGGGTCTTGCGGTCGAGGAGCCGGGCGTAGCGCGCCCAGGCGCCGGCGTCCCTCGGGTTGATGTTCAGATACCGGCCCA
The DNA here is from genome assembly GCA_937907405.1 of uncultured Isosphaeraceae bacterium. GTDB lineage: Bacteria > Planctomycetota > Planctomycetia > Isosphaerales > Isosphaeraceae > Paludisphaera. The sequence continues at coordinate 16,659 of CALCIC010000099.1, forward strand.
ACTCGTTCTCAGCCTTCTCGAGGTCGTTCGCCGCCTCGGCCGTCTGCGCGCGCTCCAGGAGCGCCGACGCGTTGCGGCGGACCTGGTGGCCATGCAGCAGATGGACGCCGACCGCCGTCGCCGCGCCCAGGGCCAACAGGCCGATCAGGAAGGGAAAATTGATTTTCCGCATGATGCTTCGACGACTTATGGAAGAGACCAGGAGAATCGAAAAGCGGCGCGACAAGTCAAGGCGACCGCGGCGGTTGCCTGCGCAGTCCGTGGGGCCGAATGGTCGGCCCCACGGACGAGAGATTTGAGCGCGGTTTGCGGTCGAGTTGCATCCGGGCCAGGGCCGAATTCCCTTCTCCCCTCGCGGGAGAAGGTGCC
>CALCIC010000100.1 GCA_937907405.1 uncultured Isosphaeraceae bacterium
GCTCCAACGGCGTTGGCTCTGCTCCAGACGAGGCCGGCGCCGGTGAGGGCCAGCAGAATCAGCGGCGCGGCGACCTTGAGTTTGGTCAAGAGCATCATCTTCAGGGCTTCCTTCGTCAAAACCGCGACCTCGGCGGACATCGCTCCTGATGCTCCGCCGGACGCGAACAGGGCCGCCGCCCGGGCGGTGGGACCGATCAACCTCGTCGGCGGGCCGGCCGACGCCGCTTCCTGAGCCAGGAAGACCGTCAACGTGCTGACCGAGAGCGAGACGCCGCGCAGGGTGAGCCGTCGCGCCAGCGTCGCCCTTCCTCTCGACAACCGGCTCGAAACCGTGCCGACCGGACACCCGAGCCGACTCGCCGCTTCGTCCCTCGTCCGACCCTCCAGGTCGCAGAGGACGATGGGAAGGCGGTACTTCTCAGGGAGCCGGCTCAACTCCTCGTCGAGGAGTTCCAGCCGGTCGTCCCGGCGATCGTTCGTCCGGGCCTCGGGCTCGGGCGCCTCCGCCATGCGCCGCTCTCTCGCCTCCCGCCTGGAAGCCTTCGCCCTGGCCCTGACGGCCGTCTTGCACGCCACGGCGTAGAGCCAGTTGGCGAGCAGCTCCCGATGGGTGATCGACTGGGCCTTGCGGGCGAGCACGAGGAAGGTGGCCTGGAACGCGTCCTCGGCGTCGTGGGGGTCGCGGAGGACGCGGCGACAGACGTTCCAGACCATCGGGGCGTGACGAACCAAAAGGGCCTCGAACACGGCCTCGTCGCGGTCGACGGCGAACCGCTCCAGGAGCTGACCGTCCGACCGCCCCCCGACCACGCCCACTCCAAAGAGCGTTTGAAGATCCCGATTGGATGCTTTCATCTGGTTGTTTTCCCCGCCCCGATCCGGCAGTCCTGCTTTCTCGCCTTCCCGATGTTAACTACCGCGACCAGACCGGATTCATCCACAAATCTTCGGGGAGGGCGGATTTCCCAGCCTCGGCGTCCGCCACGCCCTCAATAATTCAAGTGCCCCTCCTGAATGGCCATGCATCTCAGGCGGAGATGATAAATAGAAGAGATAGGGAAGCTGCTGGACGGCCGATACCACCTATATTACCTGGCTTGGGTGCGTGGCCGGCTTGGGTGGCTTGTGCCCCGAGGTGGCGTGGTCGAGCCCCCCCAGCAGAAGGAAGGGCCCGCCGATCTGACGATGGGAAATGACGGGGGCTTCAGGCCGAGGCGCCCGCGGCGGCGCGGCCAGGGGAGGCGTGCGAGACGCGAGGCTCGGCGGATCGGTCGCGGTCGGGCTCGATGACCGGCTTGGCGGCGGCCGCGCCGACGAGTCGACTCATGGCCGCCTCGTAACCGAGGAACCGGACGTTCTCAAGGATCAGACGCGCTTCGACGACGCCGATGGTCTGGCAGAGGTTGAGCAGTTTGCGTTCTTCGGAGGAGACCGCGTCCTGGGGGGGAGCGGGCTCGGCCTCCATCTCGTCGTCAGCCAGGTAGTCGAGCGAAACGCCGACCGCCTTCGCCAGCCGCAGCGCGTTGTCGAGGCCCGGACGCGATTTCCCCTGGAGGATCCGGGAGATCTCCGAATCGCTCACCTTGGAAAGCCGCGCCAGCTTCTGGCCGTTAAGGCTTCTGCGGGCCATCAGAAATTGGAGTTTCTGTTTGAGTTCCATGACTCAACCATAGGATGTCTCCCTGATACGGGGGAGCGCTAGGTTTTGTTTTTGCAAAAATTATCACGAACTCACGAGACGAGCGAGCGGCGAGCCTCACGGGCGAACCGGGATCGAAGGCCTGGAGAGACTGTACGGGTTTTCGAGATATCAGTAGAGGTGAACGAAGGTTGGTGCTCCGAGGCCGTCGAGGTCGTTCCTCCGCCGGCTTCGGATTCCAGCCGTCGGAGGGCCGATCGCAAGCGAGCGTGCCCGTCGAGTTGCTCATCATAAGCGGCCTGAAAACCGCTTGCAACGAAAAAAACCGGAATCTTCAGGGGGTGGGAGTGAGGAAGGCGGAACTCCCCGACGCACCGCCTCGCGGCGGCATGACGGGAAGCGAGAGAGTCACCTAAGCGGCGCCATGCACGGACTCTTACGGACGACGACCCCGCGCCCTTACAGCGCCGGACGCGATTTCACCCTAAGCTGCCGCATCTGCAATGCTCTACACGTGTTAAACACGCGGGTTACGTAAACGGGAGATTTTACGCAGGAGGGTGTGTCACGAAGTCCGGTGGACCACGTACTCGGCCAACACGACCAGGACGGACTTCGAGTCGGAGGGAGGGAGGACGTCGAGCGCGTCGATGGCCTGCTGGACGTGCCGCCGGGCTTTCTTCCAGGAATAGTCGAGCGCGCCGGATTCTTCGAGCAGGGGGCGGAGCCGACGGCGCGACTCGGCCTTGGCTTCATTGAGCAGGCGGCGGGCGAGTTCGACGGTTTCGGGCTCGCCGGTTTCGAGCAGGCGGATGATCGGGATGGTCAACTTTTGCTTTTCGATGTCGGTTCCCAGGCTCTTGCCGGTGGCCCTTTCCTCTCCCCAGATGTCGAGCACGTCGTCGGCGATCTGGAACGCGATCCCCAGGTTGCGGCCGTAGCGGTCGAGGGCGTCGCAGACCTCGTCGTCGGCCCCCGCGTAATGCGCTCCGAGCTGGCAGGATACGGCGGTCAACTCGGCGGTCTTGCCCTCGATGATCGCGAAGTACGACGCCTCGTCGAGGTCGAGGTTGCCCCGGTGGTGGACCTGCTGCATCTCCCCTTCGCAGAGCTTGTTGGTCGCCCGGCCGATCCATCGGCAAGCCCGCGTCGAGTCGAGCGAGGCCGCAAGATGGAATGCGTGTGTGAACATATAGTCGCCAAGCAGCACGGCGGTCTCGTTGCCCCACTCGGCGTTGACCGTCGCGGCGTGGCGGCGGACCAGCGATTCATCAAGCACGTCGTCGTGAACCAGGGGCGCCGTGTGGATCATCTCGACCACGGCCGCGAGCACCGGGTGGTCGTCGGTGATCCGGCCGCACGCCTTCGCCGAGAGCAGCACCAGCGCCGGGCGAAGCCGCTTCCCCTGGTAGTCGCCGCAGTGCTCGACGAGCGCTTGCACGAACGGGAAGCGACTGCTCAACTCGTCCTGGAAGATCCGCTCGGCCTCGGCCAACTCGGCCTGGATCGGCGCGAACAACGTTCCCAGCGTCCGCCGGCTCTCCTCGACTTGCAATCCTGGACGTCTCGACATGCCCGTCTCCACTTCCACCACGACCTCGACTGGTTCCACCGCCCGACTCGGCCGACCGGCCCGCTAAGCCTTCGGCGCGGCCTC
>CALCIC010000101.1 GCA_937907405.1 uncultured Isosphaeraceae bacterium
CCGCTCCCCGCAGCCGAGGGTCGCGAGCGCGACCGTCACCGCCGGAACGATAAAAAAAACAGAATGCGACGCATACGACGTGCCATGGTGGAAGAACTCCACGGTGATTCGCATACAGATGCGTCAAGCACGAGTCGCCGCGCGAGGCGAAGGAATCCTCAACGACGTCCGACGACCAAACGGTAACCCTCGTCATCACGACACGTCAAGAACATTTTTTACAGCGACGACATATTGATGTTTTTTAACAAAACAAAGTCGAGTCGGCTCGTTCAAACGACGTTCCCCGCGCGCCACCACCGCCAGCGGAAGGCCAGGCAGGCGACGGCGACGAAGATCAGGCTGAGGACCGGGTTGAGGACCAGGAACAGGGCCCAGACCGGAACGTAGACGTTGCCGCCGAGCGGGACCGTCGGCGGGGTGCGGATGGTCAATTCCCGGGTTGAGAAGCCGTCGGGACGACTGACGTGCATGGGGACGCTCATCGCGGCCGAGAACGGACTGGTCACGGTGAGTCTCGCGAGTTGCCGCGGGGTCCACGACGACGACGCGTTGGTGATCCCCTGGAGGTACCAGACCAGGCCGATCGGCAGCACGAACAGGGTCAACAGGGTCATGTACGTGAGCACCATCGCGGTCGACGTCCGCCGGCAGAGCGACGACCACATCAGGCCGACCGACGACGTCGCCAGGCAGGTCGCGGCGATGATCAGCAGGAAGACGATCAGCGTCCAGAACCGGTTGCGAAGCTCCCACATCAGGCCGTAACCCAGCAGCAGTTGCTCGGTGAGCAGGAACGTCAGGACCGTCGACACCCGAAGCGCCGCCAGCAGCTTGGCGATGATGATCCGGCTCGGCGTCAACAAGGTCGTCAAGAGCAGGCTGAGCGTCTGTCGCTCGCGCTCCTGGGTGACGCTCCCCGACGAGAAGACCGGGCCGACCAGCATGTTGAAGGTCAGCACGTAGGCCACGTAATAGGGCGCCCTGTCCGATCGGAAGAACAAGAGTCCGGCCATCAGCGGGATCGACAGGAACATGCTCAACTGGATCACCACCCGGAGCATCAGCGTCCCCTGGCTGAAGATCTCGCTGCGCAGCTCCTTGTCGAGCACCGGGTTGGCGCCGTCGGGCATCAGGTCCAGCCGCTTGGCTGGAGCGAACAGCTTGTCGGGGAACAGGTCGCGGTCGATCACCACGCCGATCGCGTACTTCATCTCCTCTTCCTCGTCGACCACGTCCTTGCCCTGGCCGCCGAGGTCGGGCGGATGCAGGAGCCGGCGGTTGATCACGATCTCGAGCGCCGTCCAGGTCGCCAGGCACCACGGCGGCAGCACGGCGATCGACATGAAGTCGCGCGTCGTCGCGTCGTCGGTCCGCGTCAGGACGACGCAGAGCACCGCCAGCGGCAGGATCACCAGGTAGCTGACCACGAGCGCCGAGCTCGTCCGGTTGAAGCAGCTCGAGCAGGCGATGCTTAGGAGCCCGAACGTGCCGGCGGCGAGGATCAAGACCAGGTAGCTCCGCGCGATCTCCGAGAGCAGGAGCCCGCCCAGCAGGTAGCAAAGGATCATCAGCGGCAGACTTGATAAAATCAGGATAATCAGATAGCTGAGCGAGCTGAGCAGCTTGCCGACCAGGATCGTCCGGGGCCGCAGGGGGCTGGCCAGGAGCATCTCGTAGGTCTTCCGCTCCTTCTCGCCGGTGATGCTGCCGGCGGCGAAGGTCGGCGCCATCAGGGCGACCAGGCAGAACTGGCCGAGGAAGAAGATGTCGAACAGCCGGCGAGCCACGCCCGGGCTCACCTGCCGCGCGCCGTCCTCGCCCGCCGGCCAGTAGAAGTAGACCAGGCCGCTCAGGGCCAGCACGTAGCAGAACTGGAGCACGAACGACCGCGGCGACCGCAGCGTGACCAGCAGCTCGCGATTCAGGACCGGGTTCTCGCGGATCAACTCACGATCCCCTTGGTGATCATCATGAACACTTCTTCAAGACTTAGCGGTTCCTCGGCGAACGAGTGGACCGGCAGGCCCGCGGCGGTCAGCAGGCCGAGCAGCCGGGCCATGTCCTCGTCGACCCCCTCGAATTCGGCGGTGACGACGTGGTCGAAGGTCTCGACCAGGCGGATCGACGGGTCGCCGCGGAGGATCTCGGCCGCATGAACGGCCGCGCCGTCGAGCAACTGGACCTTGAGCACCCGGTGGGACCGAAGCCGCCTCTGGATGTCGCGGATGCTCCCCGCCGCCAGCAGCCGCCCGCGCTCGATGACGCCGATCGAGGTGCAGAAGTCGGCCAGCTCGGAGAGGATGTGGCTCGAAACCAGGATCGTCTTGCCCATCCGCCGCAGCTCGTTCAGGAGCGCCTTCATCTCCAGCCGGGCGCGCGGATCGAGCCCCGACGCCGGCTCGTCGAGGATCAGGACGGGGGGGTCGTGCACCAGCGTCTTGGCCAGGCAGAGCCGCTGCTTCATCCCCTTCGACAGCCCGTTGACGTAGTCGTCGCGCTTGTGGGTCAGGTCGAGCAGCTCGAGGACCTCGCCGATGATTTTCTTCCGGGCCGTCCGGGGGATCTCGTAGGCGACGGCGAAGAAATCCAGGAATTCCCAGACCTTCATGCCGTCGTAGACGCCGAAGTCGTCGGGCATGAAGCCGATCACCCGCCGGACGGCCATCGGGTCGGTCGTGACCGAGTGCCCCGCGACCCTCCCCTCCCCCGACGTCGGCCGCAGCAGCGTGGCTAGAAACCGGATGGTCGTGCTCTTGCCCGCGCCGTTGGGTCCGATGAACCCGAACGTCTCCCCCTTGCCGATGGTGAAGCTCAGGTCGTCGACGGCCGTGAACTCGCCGTACCGCTTGGTGAAACCGACCACCTCGATCATGGCGCCTCCGTCGGGACGCGACGCGTCGCCATCAGGTTGTAACGCCCCCCCGACGGCGACGGCGGCGGGGCGTAGCTCAGGTGGACGACCACGACCGTCACCCCGCGGTGGCGGTCGAGTTCCGGCTCGAAGCTCGGCCCCGGCGCCGGACCGGCCGACCAGGCCACCAGCCGCAGTTCGCCGACGCTCTCGGGGCGGTCCTCGATGCTCTCGCGGAGCGCCTTCAGCAGCGCGCCGGGGTCGGGGCCGTCGAATTCCTCGGCCTGATCCGACGCCTCCAGGGGCTCGTCGAGTTCGACCGTCGCCCCCGGGGCGATCGTCCCGAGGTAGGTCTCGATCGGCTCCTCGGGGTCCGCGAAGTCGATGAGCGACGCGTCGCGAAGCTCAAGGCCCAGCGCGTTGCGGAGCAACCGCCGGGGGCCGTCGGCCTCGATCGTCGCCGAGCCCGGAAGCGATACCATCTCCTCGGCCCGGAACATCGACAGGCTCCGGGGCTGGACCGCGAATCGTTCCAGCGCCGGGACCGGATACGCCCGCCAGACGGCGGTCGTCAGGTCCTCGCCGACGATCGATCGGCCGATGTCCAGCGGCAGCGCCAGCGCGGTCGGGTTGTCGGGGAACCGGATCGCGTAGTCGTTCCTGCCGGTGCTGTAGATCGAGGCGAACCGGCTCAGATGCCCGCGCGGGAACGCCCCCTGGACTTCCAGCAGGTCGATCTCGTCGCAGGCCGAGTCGAACCCCATGTCGTACGCCGCGACCCGCTCGCCCCCCGCCGCGAACCCCAACGCCAGAAGCGGCACGAAGACCCAGGCCGCCTCCCGACGCCTCAGCACGTAGCGGCAGACCAGCCAGTTCAACGGCGCGACGGCCAGCAGATAGGCCAGGATCACCTTGAGCACGAACTGCGAGCTGGGCACCGTGATCCCCGAGGCCCGCTCCAAGATCCCTCGACACGTCCGGGGCACGCCCGTCTGGTCGATCCACTCGGCGACCCCTTGCAGTCTGGTGAAGTCGGGCTCGACGCTCGACTCCCAGACCAGTCGCCCCGTCGAGCCTCGACGGAACGGCCCCGGTTCGGGCTCCGGAGCGACCGGGACGCGCGGCCCCACGTCGCGGGCGGCGATCCGATACCAGCTCAGGTCGGGGCCTCCCATCGACAGGTTCTTGTATTGCGCGTCGTCCGCGCCGCCGGTCCTCGTCAACGGCGTGAGCGCCTCCTCGGCGCGGCGGAAGACGACCCGGCGGACCATCGTGTCGAGCCCTCCCCAGGCCGCCAGGGAGGGATCGGTCGGATTGACGGTCAGCATCGTGATCCGTCCCCGCCCCACCCGCGACTCGACCGCCAGCAGGTCGGGGCTCCCCGCGCCCAGCGGGATCGTCACGGCCCCCTCGCGGGGCTGGAGGCCGGCGACGTACAGCGGCCGGTCGGCGGCCGGCCTGACCGCCTCGGGTCTCATGTAGCCCAGGTTGAACTCCTCACGAACCCCCTGCTCGCCCCCCGCGGGGGGGCGGTACGGCGGAGGATACGACTTCGAAAGCGGCGCCAGATCGGCCTCGGCCAGCAATCGGCTCTCGCCGGTCGGATCGGCGGGCAGGTATGGGTCGAGGAAGCTCTCGCGGAAGATCGAGTAGTTCGGCCCCGCGCCGCCGATCACGACGAGTTGCCCCCCCCAGTGCAGCCAGTCGAGCATCGCCGACTGCTGGGCCGTCGACAGCACGTCGGGCGCCATGCCGTCCCAGACGACGTGGCTGAGCGCCCCCCAAGTCAACGGGTGCGAAGGCAGCATCGGCTTGTCGAGTTCCATGGGAAGCAGCAGCCGATAATACCGCGCCGGCTCCAGGGCGCGGGCGTCGCCC
>CALCIC010000102.1 GCA_937907405.1 uncultured Isosphaeraceae bacterium
GCTTGTGGTACTTGCCCGAGCCGATCTCGGGCGCCATGTAGTGGCAGGTGCCGATGCTCTCGGAGTGCTCGCTGCCGTGGCTGGCGGTGATCAGCTTGGCCAGGCCGTAGTCGCCGATCTTGACGACCCCTTCCTCCATGAACAGGTTGGCCGGCTTGAGGTCGCGGTGGACGACGCCGTGGTCGTGGAGGTAGGCGACCCCCTCGACCAGCCCCTTCATCCAGTGCCGGACCTCGGCGAGCGGCAGCCCCTTGGGGTTGTCGCGGAGGACGTTCGCCAGGCTGGGGCCGGCGACGTACTCCATCACCACGAAGGCGTCGCCGTCGTCGTTGGTCTTGAGGTCGAAGATCGTCAGCAGGTTCGGGTGCTTGAGGTTCATGCACTGCACGACCCCCCGGCGCTCGACGTCGAGGTTGCGGAGGATCAGCTTGAGCGCGACTTCCCTGCCCGAGTCGGACGTGGCGTAGTAGACCTCGCCGAACCCTCCCCGGCCGATCGCCCGTTTGATCGTGTAGCCGTCGAGCGGACGGGCGCCCGATCCGAGGCTGTACCGGCCGTGCGTCTGGGATGAGGGAGTGAAGTCGGGCATTGCGGAATTTCCCGTCGGCTGTTCGGAACCCGAGGCGGTGTCCGAGAAGTCGCGCGCTCGATAGAGGGCCGTTTCGTCCAGTGTGGGATCGACTTGGTTTTTGGCCGTCGCGTTCATCGGTTGTACGACTCCAGGTCAGAGAGCATGTCGCATCGACCCCACGGCTGTTTCCTTACATACGGCCCATCGTCAGTTCGCTTAGAGAGGAGGATTGTTGACCCGTTCCCCTTTTGGATTGTCATGTCGGCGCCAAGTCGACGTCAAAGCCGGCGAAGGTTGCGACGCGCGCCGCCGCCTTAGACGGGTTTGGCCGCGAGCGGTTCCAGGCTGAACGAGAAGCCGTCGCCCAGGACGCTGGAATTCAACGTCAACGGGGCGCGGGCCGCGCAGGCGCGGCCGTCGACCTCGAACCCCCCTCGGGCGCGGCACCAGAGCGCCGGCCCCTGGCGGTAAAGGACGACCGGGTCCTTCATCGCCGGCGCGGCGATGTGCGCCTGGCCTTCGGCGCCCACGATGCAGGTCTCGGCCATGAGCAGAACGCCGTCGACGGCGATCGGCAGGCGGTGGCGGCTGACGATCGCCAGCCGGGCCGTCGCGCTGACGGGACTGGGTTGTCGGAATTCCAGCTCGACCGACGAGCCCAGGCGGATGACGTCGCCGTCGCGGAGGACGGTCGGCTCGGTCACGGCCTTGCCGTTGACGTACGACGGATGGCGCGGGTCGATCAGGTAGCTTTCGTTGCTTCGGATCAGCGTGGCGTGGCTCCGCGACAGGTCGCCCATCAGGGGGACGTCGGCGGGGCTGTCCGGGCCCGCCCTCCCCAGGATGATCCGGTCGTCGAGGCAGACCAGGAACCCCCCCACGGCGTCGGCCCAGAGGAGGAACCGGCCCTTGAGCCCCTCGGCTTCGGCCTTCGCCAGCGGCCGATCGGCGGCCGGGGAGATCGGCCGGGGGGGGGCGGCGAACAGCGCCGGGAAGATCCGTCGCCGGACGCCTTGATCGGCCGCGGGGGCGGGGGGCGGATCGTCGCGGCGGTCGGCCCCCCGATCGGGATCCGCCGCGGGCTTGCCGGGGCGGGGTGACCGGTTGAGCCATTGCGACGAGCTGGACGGGTCGATGGCGGCGATCTGCTGCCAGGCCCGGGTGCGGGCCTGCTTGGCCGCGGGATGTTCGGGGATCACGGCGACGACGGCCTCGGCGGCGGCCAGGATGCGCGGCCATTCGCCGCCGGAGAGGGCCGTGTAGAGGGCCTCGATCTTGGGGGCGGCGGCCTTCTGGCGGGTTTCGAGGTCGGGGCGGGCGGCGGTGATCGCGGCCTGCGCGGCGACCACGCCGGCGCCGTTCGTGGGCCAGGCCGAACTCGCCGCGCCGCGATTCCGCGGTCGCGGCCCGCCAGGCCTCGGCGATCTCGCGGCACCGCCTCAGCGCGGGGCCGCTGATCTTGTGTCGCGCCAGGTCGTCGATCCGCTCCAGCGCCTGGCAGGGTTCGCCGGCGTCGAGCGAGGCCCGGACCTCGTCGACCGCGAGGTCGGCCAGGCCCAGGCGGGCCGCCGCCAGCGAGTCGGGGGGGGCGCCCAGGCGTTCGGCGGTGTGGAGGTCCTCGATCGCGCCGGCGGCGTCGTCGGCCGCGCCGCGTCGAGCGGCCCGGGCGATCAGGTCGAGCCCCAGCCGGCTTCGAAGCTGGACCGCCTGGTGATGGTCGGCCACCTCGGGCCGGCTGGCCAGTGCGTGCGCTTCCTCGAACCGACCGCGCCGCGCGGCTTCCTCGGCCTGCCGCAAGACGATCCGCCATTGACCCAACATGGTTGATTCGCCGCCCTGATTGACCATGGGGATCCGTGTCTCCGCCATCATACGCCTGATTGCGAACGCCGCTCAACCGGTCGAGTCGACCGACCCTCGGCCTGGTCCGTCTTCTCTTCCATTGTTCGTCGATTTACGAGCCGGGGGAAGGAGAGAAGCCGCCTCGGAGAGGGGCGGCGTAACGGGGACTGGCTCCGAGCGTACACAGCCGGAGCCAGTCCCCGTCTCCAAGCGCCGAAGACTCAGAGGCTCTTGCCGCTGGTCTTGGTGGTGGTCGTCGGTTCGGCCGGCGCGAACTCGGCGTCGATCTCCTTGACGACGTCGCGGGACGGGTCGAGCTGGACGGGGACGCCGGTCTCGGCGTATCGGCCTTCCATCTCGGCCTTGCGGGCCATGACTTCGAGCCGCGTCTCCAGGTCGGCGACGGCCTCGCGGGCGTGCGACAGGGCGCTGCCGTCGAGGTGGAACTCGTTGGTGTTCTGAGTCGCCTCGATCTGGGCCAGGCGGGCCTCGATCTCGGCGAGCTTGATCGTCAGCTTCTTCTTCTCGGCCATCGTGGTTTCAAGCTGCTTGCGGAAGGCGACGATCTCGCTGTGCTTGGCCTTGAGGGTCGTCTCCTTGGCCTCGAGGATCTTCTTGACGTTGTTGTACGAGTCGTACCGGCGGGCCAGGTCGTTCTTGACCTCTTCCTCGGTGTAGGCGACCCGGCTGTGGCCGGCGAGGCGGTACTCCCCCGTCTTGAGGCTCTCGCGGAGCGTGAGCATGGCCGTCTTCTCGACCCCCATGTTGGTCCGCATGGCGGCGATTTCCTTGTCGAGGTGCTCGACGTCGACCTCGGCCCGCGCCAGCTTCTCGATGTTGTCGCGGATCGCCGGTTCGAGGTTGGCGATCTCGTCCCGCGTGCGGTCGATGTCGAACGGCAGCGGCACGGCGGACTTGACGTCGCGACGGACCTTGTGGAAGGCCGTCTTCACGTAGCTCGGGGCGTGCGTGCCGAAAACCAGGAACAACGTCCCGGCGCCGAGCGCGGCCCCGACGACCCCCTTCTTGACCATTTTGCAGACCATGCTGTTTCTCCTGATACCCCGGAACCCGTAGTCTTCGGCTTCTTCGTGACTCGTGACTCGTGAATCGTCGTTGGGCGTCCGCGACTTCTCTGGTTGCCGCCCCGCTCCACACAGGTAATTCGAGCGGCTTCTTTCTTTATTGAGACGCCGATTCGAGATGCCTCCTCGAATCTCCCCCCGATCTCGGACCCGCGCCGCCTCGGTCGGAACGGCGGGTACAGGCCGGAATGAAAATCCGGGACGGAAGTTCCAGGGGATTTTTACTTGCTTTGTAAGTTTTTAGTCGACGTCGACGCCGGCGCCGGCGACCAGGAGCCGCGCGATCGGCAAAATCATTTCAGGCGGAACTCGTTTGCTTGTATGGAGATAAATTTTGATCTCGGCGCGCGGCTTGCTATTCCAGAGGCCGTCTCCGCTTGGCTTCGCGGCCTCGGGTGCAAGCCGACCGCGAATCCCCGCTTCGTTTGATTCTCCCACTTGATATCCCGACGCTCCGCTGGTCCGGCATCAGGTTTTCGGATGGTCCCCTCGGCCGTTTCAGGGTTTCGAGGGCTCGATTCGACGCCGTCGCGGCTGCGTCTCGATGAGCCTTCATCCATAGAAACGGCAGGTGTCCACCATGAGAATCGGTGCTTTTTGCCTCATTGTCGTCGTCGGCCTCCTCGCGACCCCCTCCGCGTTCGCCCAGGGGCACGACGGGCTGCTGACCCGACTCGCGGCGCGGTTCCAATCGCATCAGCACGTCCACACGCATGCGGCCGCCGCGGAGCCGGCGGCCGCCGCCGCTCCCGCCGCCGCCGGATACGCCGCGGCGGCCGATCCTTACGGCTTCATGGGGGTGTTCAATCGGGTTCGGGCGCGGGCCGGGCTGCCGCCGGTGGCGTATGACCCGAATTTGTCGTCCTGGGCCAGCCGGAACAATCTCGCGCAGTGCGTTCGCGGGCTCGGCCATCACGTGAACCCCGGCGGCGTCCAGAACTGCGCCTGGAATTATCCGGACGCCGACTCGACCGTCCAGGGCTGGATGGAGTCGCCCGGTCATCGCGACAACCTGCTGGCGCCGGACATCACCCGGTTCGGCATCGCCTTCGGCCCCGGGCCGTACTGGACGCTCAACGCCCGGTAGGCGGATTGTGCGCCGAAATCAATCGTCACGTCGTCGGATTGGGACGCCCGACCTCATTGAGCTAGGACGGGAGGAGGCCGATCCAACCCCGACGCGCAAGTTTTGATGTTGCGCGGTTTGCGTTGAGATCACATGAGAAGCGAGGGCCGAATTCCCTTCTCCCCCCGGGCTGACGACCCGACACTGATTCCGAGACCTCGAAATACCAGCCCGACGCGTCCGAGGAAATTGCATATAGGTTGTAAATAGATATCTTGAAAGGAGTTCGCGC
>CALCIC010000103.1 GCA_937907405.1 uncultured Isosphaeraceae bacterium
ATCAGCATGTCCGCCTATTTCAACCCCCGGCGCGCGCTTCAGCCGGATGAACCAGGTATCCCTTCTCGAACATCTGTCGGGCCCATTCGACCCGTTCGTACACGCGTGAGAGTTCTGCGTCGGACCTGGTTTTCTCAGGGGACTCACGAGGCTCGGCGGCGGGCGGGGGCGTTTCGACCGCATGACCGCGAACCCGGTCGGGCTTCCGCGCGGATTCGCGTCGAGCTTTCGCCCGGGCCCTTTCGAGGTCGAGAATCGCCGCGTATAGCTGGGAGCGTGAGGCGTATCCCTTGCCATTCAACGCGTGCATCGACTCGGCCCGCTTCTTGGCGGCGAAAACCTCGGGATCGGACTCGATCCGGTAAAGGTCGGGCCTTGCGAGGGACTCGTCGATGAGAATCCGGTCGATCGCGCCGAGTCGCTTATCGAGTTCCCACCTCTCCTTGCTCGCCTGATCCAGGTCCGGATCATCGACCGGCGGTTCCTTCTCACCCGGATTTTCAGGGAGACGACCTGGGACGACGATCGGGACGAACCCCGGGTCGGGGGCGGCCGGCCTCCCGCGTGAAGCGGAGAGGCGATGGTAGCGATCGCGGGCGGCTACGGCTTCCTCGGCGAGCAGCTTGAGAAGCGTCGCGGAATCCGCCGTGTTCATCAACGCTTGCGGCGTCGGCGCGGTCTCCCCAGGGCCCGAGCCGCGTTCCCCGTCGTCGCCCGACAGGGTGAGCGCGCCGGCGAGTCCGGCGACGGCGATCGTCGAAGCCAGGATCGCCGAGCCGATTTTGAGTTTGGTCAGGAACATGGCCTTGAGCACCTCTCCCAGAAGGACGGCGACGGGCGCCGAGATCACCTTGAGCGCAACCGCTTTGCCCGTTGCGACGGCGGTTGCGGCCCGAATCGTGGATTCGACGAGGAGCGTCGGGGGGGCGGTCGATACGTCGTGGAAGGCCGCGGCGAGGCGGGGTCCGGCGATCAAGACGCCGGAAGGGAGGCCGTTTCGGCGTCCGAGCCGGCCGCGGAGCAGCTCGCGCGCCCGGGCGAGCCGGGTCTTGACCGTGCCGAGCGGCCAGCCGAGCCGGCGGGCGGCGGCGTGGTGGGTGAGGCCCTGGAGGTCGCAGAGGATCAGGGGCTCGCGGCACCGGGCGGGGAGCCGTTCGATCTCGTCGTGCAGCATCGCCGCGAGTTCGCCGTCGCGCCGATCGTCCGGCGCCGACGCCGGCCGATCCGCGGCCGACCGCCGCTCGTGTTCGAGCCGTCGGGCCGCGTCGCGCCGGGCCCGCGCGGCGACGCGATACGCCACGCGATGAAGCCAGGGGCCGAGAGAGTCGCGGACCCAGAGCGATCGGGCCTTCTGAACGAGCACGAGGAACGCGGCTTGAAAGGCGTCTTGCGCGTCGTCGGGATCGCGGAGGATGGAGCGGCAGACCCGCCAGACCATCGGCCCGTGCCGCTCGACCAGCGCGGCGAAGGCGAGTTCGCCCTCCTCGCCCCCCCGGACCGCGAACCGCTCCAGGAGTTGGCCGTCGGTCAACTCGCCGACCGCTCCCAGGTTGAACAGCGTCTCGAACTGCCGCAGGATCGCCCCGTTCGCTCGACTCGCCATCCCTTCATCCCTCCCTCGTCCGTCCCTTCCCGCCCTCTACAAGAGTAATGCCCGGGGAACCGCCGCTGGATTGAATTTTCCGCCGGCGGGTCTCGGTTCGGGCCGCTCATGAGGCGATTCTGGTAAGATCGTTCGGTGCGGCGTTGCGCGTCGAGAGGGGCGATTGCGGAGCAATCCCGGCGCGCGGGCCGAAGCTGGCGAGACGAGACGGCATGAGTTCTTCGTTTATTGAGGCGCCCTCGGAATCGGCCGACGACGCCGAGCGGGCGTTGGTCGAACGGCTGGACCCCACCCGCGAGGGCCCGATCCGAGGCGAGTTGCTCGGGCTGGATCGGCTCGAACGACAGGCGCGCAGGCTGGCGAGGGCCTGCACGACGGCGGCCGGCCGGAAATCGGCCAGCCCGCTTTTGAAGCGGTTCGCCGACAACGCGAAGGTGCTCCGGCGCGTCCATCGCCTGATCACCGCCGGCGGCGACCACATCCGCGGCATCGACGTGGAATGGCTGCTCGACAACTTCCACATCGTCGACGACGTCCTCAAGGAAGTCCGCCAGGACATGCCCCACGGCTACGACGTCGTCCTGCCCAAGCTCGACCGGCCGCCGCTGAAGGGGTATCCGCGGGTCTACGCCGTCTCGGTCGCCCTGGCCGCGCACACCGACAGCGAATTCGACGAGGAGCGGATCAATCGGTTCGTGGCCGCATTCCAGGACCAATCCGCGCTGACCATCGGCGAACTCTGGGCGCTGCCGACGATGCTCCGCCTGGTGCTGCTGGAGAACCTCCGCCGCCTGGCCGACCAGATGGTCTGGTCCTGGGAGGAGCGGCGGCGGGCCGACGCCTGGCTGGCCCACGCCGCGCCGCTCAGCTCCCTGGAGGTCGACGGCCGCGAGAAGGCCCCGCCGTTCGGCGCGCTGAGCGGCCCGTTCGTCGCCCGGATGATCCAGGTCTTGCGGGACCACGGCCCCGCCGGGGTTCGGGTCTTGCATAAGCTGAAGGCCGCGATCGAGGCGAACGGGGGCGACGCCGACGACCTGATCGACCGCGAGCATCACCGCCAGGCCGCGAATCAGGTGACGGTCGGCAACTGCGTCATCAGCCTGCGGCTGCTTTCGGCCGTCGACTGGAACGCCTACTTCGAGGAGCACAGCGTCGTCCAGGCGATCCTCCGCGAGGACCCCTCGGGCGTC
Organism: uncultured Isosphaeraceae bacterium; assembly: GCA_937907405.1. GTDB lineage: Bacteria > Planctomycetota > Planctomycetia > Isosphaerales > Isosphaeraceae > Paludisphaera. Next base: position 2,794 of record CALCIC010000103.1, read on the forward strand.
TACCCGAAACAGGACTTCCCCACCTCCGACCGCTGCCGCAAGGTCGTCGAGCGGATCGCGCGCGGGTCCAGAACCGGCGCCGACGAGCTGACCGTCGCCCGCCGCGCCGTGGCCCTGGCCGCCGAGGCCGGCGAGGAAGCCCCCCGCCGCGGCAACGTCGCGTATTACCTGGTCGACAAGGGGGTCGAGGAACTCGGCGCCTCGTTCCACTACAAGCCGGCGGCGGCCGAGCGCGTCATGGACTGGATCCGGGCTCATCCCCGGCTCGTCTACTTCGGCTCGCTAGTCGTCCTCACGGCCGCGATCGTGAGCGCCGTGCTGGCCGCGACTCCCGCGCGGCCCGGCGCGGCGCTCGGCCTGGCCGTCCTGCTGGTCGCCAGCGAGTTGGCCGTGGGACTGCTCCACCACTTCCTCACGCTCTTCGTCCCCCCCAGGGTGCTGGCCAAGTTGGAATTCAAGGACGGGGCGCCCGACGAGTTCCGGACGTTCGTGGTCATCCCGACCATGCTCGTGAAGCCGCACAACGCCCCCGCGCTGCTGGAACGCCTGGAGATCCACTACCTGTCGAACCCCGACCCCAACCTTCGGTTCGCGCTCTTGACCGACTTCGCCGACGCCTCCCAGGAGACGACGCCCGACGACCAGAAGCTGATCGACGACGCCCTGGCCCGCGTCAAGGCGCTCAACGCGCGGTACGCGGCCCCCGGCGAGCCCGACGTCTTTTACCTGTTCCACCGGCGGCGGCTCTGGAACCCGGCGCAGGGGGTCTGGATGGGCTGGGAGCGGAAGCGCGGCAAGCTTGCGGAATTCAACAAGCTTTTACGCGGGGATATGAGCGGAAGTTACAGCGTCTTCAGCGTCGATCCGTCGACGTTGCCCCGGTTCCGGTTCGTGATCACGCTCGATTCCGACACCCAGATGCCCCGCGACACCGCCGCCAGGCTCGTCGGCGCGATCGCGCACCCGCTGAATCAGCCGCGGTTCGATCGCGCGAAGGGCCGGGTGGTCGAGGGCTACGGCCTGCTTCAGCCCCGGGTCAGCTTCCACCTGACGGCGGCGACGCACTCGCGGTTCGCGGCGCTTCTGGCCTCGTCGGGGGGGATCGACCCGTACTCGACGGCGGCCTCGGACGCGTACATGGACCTGTTCGGCGTCGGCAGCTTCACGGGCAAGGGGGTCTACGACGTCGACGCCTTCGAGGAGGCGACGGGGGACGTCTTCCCGGAAAACCGGATCCTGAGCCACGACCTGATCGAGGGCAATTACGCGCGGTGCGGGCTGCTCTCGGACACCGAGGTGTTCGACGACTTCCCCGCGCGGTACCACGCCTACGCGCGCCGCGAGCATCGATGGGTCCGGGGCGACTGGCAGTTGCTCCCCTGGCTGGCCCCGCGCGCGCCGACGCCCGAGGGGAGTCGGCCCAACCCGCTGCCGGCGCTTGAGCGGTGGAAGCTGCTGGACAACCTCCGCCGCAGCCTGGTCCCGCCGGCGGTCGTGGTGATGCTGGCGCTGGGCTGGACGATCGCGCCGGGCTCCCCCTGGCTCTGGACGATCCTGGCCCTGGCCCTGGTCGCCCTGCCGCTGGTCAAGTGGTCGACGGCCGTGACGATCGGGGCGGTCCGGACCGGAAAGCTGGCGCCGTTCAAGTCGTGGCGCGACAGCCTGCCGGCGCTGGCGGGCCAGGCGGCGTTGTCGCTCGTGCTGCTTCCCGACCAGGCCCGGCTGGCGGTCGACGCAATCGGGCGGACGCTGTACCGCCTCTTCGTGAGCCGGCGGCGGATGCTCGAATGGGAGACGGCGGCGTCGACCGAGCAACGGCTCGGCGGCGGGCTCCGCGACTTCCTATCGACGATGTGGCAATCGTCGATGATCGCGGCGATCATCCTGTTCGCGGTCGTCCGACTGAACCCCTCGGCCCTCTGGGCGGCCGGGCCGATCCTGGCGGCCTGGCTGCTCTCGCCGGTCGTCGCCTGGTGGATCAGCCGGCCGTTGCCGACGACCGAATCCGTGCTGACCGAGGCCGACCGCCGCGCGCTCCGGCGGTTGACTCGCAAGACCTGGGGGTACTTCGAGACGTTCGTCGGCGACGACGACAACTGGCTCCCCCCCGACAACTTCCAAGAGTACCCCGACGGCCGGATCGCCCACCGGACCTCGCCCACGAACCTGGGGCTGTTGCTGGCCTCGACCCTCACGGCCCACGACCTCGGCTATCTCGCGCTCGGCGCGATGGTCGAGCGGCTGGAGAAGACGTTCGACGCGCTCGACCGGCTGGAAACCCACTGGGGCCATTTCTACAACTGGTACGACACCCGGACGCTGGAGCCGCTCCCCCCGACCTACATCTCGACCGTCGACAGCGGCAACATGCTGGGCTGCCTCGTCGCGCTGCGGCAAGGGTTGATCGAGAAGGCGGCCCGGCCCGCGATCGTCCCCAACCAGATCGGAAGAGCACACGTCTGAACTCCAGTCACCTTGTAATCTCGTA
>CALCIC010000104.1 GCA_937907405.1 uncultured Isosphaeraceae bacterium
GCGCGTCGAGCCGGCCGTAGTGCGCGGGGGGGGGCGTCGGCGTGGTCGGGTCGTAGCCGGGGAAGTTGCGGCCGTTGTAGCCCTCCCGGGTCTTGATCGACTCTTCCAACTGAAGCTTCAGCAGCTCGCGGGCCGACGGATTGTCGCGGCCGGTCAGCACCTTGGCGGCGAACCGGCCGAACTTGGCGTCGTCGTCGTGGGTCTTCCGCATCGACTCGGCCAGGGCCGACAGCAGCGTCTGGACGTCCCCCATCGTCGGCGCGCCGTCGATCCGGTAGGCGGTCCCCTCGTGGTGGATCTCGGTCGTATGACAAGCGGCGCAGGTCAGACCCAGCCAGGCGCGGTCGACCCCTTCGTCGCGGACGAACCCCACCGCCAGGCCGTCGGGATTGAGCGGGCCGGGGGACTGCGGCAGATAACGGAGCCTCAGCATGTTCCCCGCGTCGCGGAACGGCGTCTCCGAACCGGCCTGCTCAAGCGCCAGGTACCAATCGTAAGGGACGATCTGCGACCCCTGGGGCGTGAAGTAGAACCGCAGACTGTCCGACGTCGACCAGCCCTGGTCGAGGTAGACGACCTTCTTGACCGACTCGCCCAGGGGATCGTCGATCGCCGCATGGGCGTTCCGCGCGGGGTCGTCGGTGCTCCGCGCGGGGTCGACGGGCCGGGGAGGAGGAGTCCCCCCCGCGCCGGGTCCGTCCCCCGGCTGGCAACCACCGCACATCAAGGCGAGACCGAGACCGAGACCGAGGGCCAGACCAAGCGGCGATCGCATAAGAGGTTCCTTCCGGTTCGAGTCGGTTCGATTCGATTCATTACGAACTACCAGTCGCGAGGCGACGACGTGGACCGTTCCAGTATGCGCTATCATAGGCGTCGCGGGGCGGCGAAAGGAGTCCGCCGCCTTGATTGGCTGCCGCAAAGGGGCGTCCCCCCCGTTTTCTCTCCCGACGACGTCGGAACCGGCCGACGGTCTAACTACGCATGCGGCGCGATCAAGCTTACCAGGGAGCGAAAAGGGATTGGAGATGCCTTGTCGAGAACCTCGCGAGGGCATCCACGGTTGCCTGATGATTTATACATAATCGTCGAACGCCGCTGGGTTTCACGACGTGAGCCCATGGGCCGAACCGTTTGCGACCGAGGTTTTCAACAGAGCGTTCCCGACCCCTTTTCTCTCCCCCGACGTACCTGGCCGAGCACGAGTTCCGGTACAATCACCGTGACGGGCGTCTGCTTGAGCATCCTCTTCGATGGGCGTTACAGACCGAGACTCATCAAGGGCCTCTCGCCCTGGCAAATCCTCGGTCGCCGATAGAATAAAGGCGGGATTCGCATGGGACGGATCTTCGAGAAGCGCAAGGCTTCGATTTTCAAAACCTCCGCTCAGAAATCAAAGCTCTTTTCCAAGTACGGCAGGCAGTTGTACATGGCGGCCAAGAACGGCGTGCCCGACCCGGAAGCCAATCCGGCCTTGCGCGCTCTCGTCGAGAAAGCCAAGCGCGACAACGTGGCCAGCCATGTGATTGAAAAGGCGATCCAGAAGGCGGCCGGCGCGGGGGGGGAGGACTTCCAATCCGCGCGTTACGAGGGGTTCGGCCCCGGCGGCTCCCTGGTCATCGTCGATTGCCTGACCGACAACAATACACGCACCGTCTCCGACGTCCGCAACTGCTTCGGCAAGACGGGGTCCAAATTGGCCGCCAACGGCTCCGTGGTCATGTCGTTCGACCACCTGGCGGTGCTTTCCTTCAGCGGCGACGACGAGGAGAAGGTGATCGAGGCCATGTTCGCCGCGGACGTCGCCGTCGAAGACGTCGAATCCAAGGACGGCAACATCACGATCTTCGCCCCCCCCGCCGAGTTCTATAAGGCGAAAATGGCCCTCCTCGACGCGTTCCCCGGCCTTGAGCTGGAGGTTCAGGAAATCACGTTCCTCCCGCAGTCGAGCAAGACCCTCAGCGGGGACGATCTGAACGTGTTCGAGAAACTGCTCGGCATGCTCAACGATTGCGACGACGTGCAGGAAATCTACCACAACGTCGCCCTCCCCGGCGACCCGTAAAAGGGGGTCAGCAAAAAGGGGTCACTCATAAAAGCACATAAAAAGGGGTCAGGTACCTTTATTGCAGAATCAATAAAGGTACCTGACCCCTTTTTATGTGACCCCTTTTTACGGGCTGACCCCTTTTTACGGGCCGTCACCCCTCCGGGTAGACGACCTGAATCAGGGATTGGAGGCCGAGGGTCTGGATTCCCGTCAGGGCGATGGTGGCGAAGACGGCCCGGCCGCCGCCGCCCAGGCGGTCGAGGCCCACGCCGACGGCCGTGAACAGGGGGGGGAGGAAGATCATCCAGAGCCGCGCGACCTCGCCCCGGTTGCCGCCGGACAGGTCGGCGAGGGCCGTCACCAACAGCGCCGACCAGAAGGCGCGAGGTGCCCGGCGGCGATCGGCGGTCAGGGCGATCAGGCTCCAGAGTGCGGCCGGCAAACCCGCCGCGACCACCAGCTCGACGGGGTTGGCCAGCACCCACGGAAGATAGGAGCGAAGGCTCCCTTCGTAAAACCCGGCGTTCTTCCGCAGGTTCCAGATCCAGACCGTCGGCAGGTCGACCCCGGCTCCCAGCCCGGCGACCGCCACGACCGCGACGCAGCCGACGCCGATCCAGCCGATCACCTGGAACCGACCCCGCCATGAAGTCGACCGCGTCGTCAACACGACCAGCGCTACGATCAGGCCGACCGGCAGCAAGGCGAGCGTGAACAGCAAGCCGAACCCCATCACCGCGCCCGATGCGATCGCCAGGGGCCGTAAAAAGGGGTCAGGAACCTTTATTGCCTTCAGCAATAAAGGTTCCTGACCCCTTTTTACGGCCTGACCCCTTTTTACGACCCTTTTTACGGCCCAGGCGGCCGAGGCGAGGGCCGTCGCCGAGAGCAGCGGAAAGGCGGCGTCGGGCAGTGGTTGGAACAGGTTCAGGGCCGGGGACAGGGGCCAGAGGGCCGCGGCGATCCAGGCCGGCTTCGGCGGCAGGGACTCACGCGCCAGCAGGTACAGCGGCGCCACGGTCCCGGCGCAGGCGAGCAGCGTGATCAGGCTCGCCAGGTACAGGGCCGCCCGATCGGTCCTGGGGATCGCCGCGTTGCGGCGCGATTCGATCTCGCGGAAGCCCTGGTCCACGTCGGGAGGGGTCAGGGCGTTGAGCAGGTCGGCCGCCGGGCCAAAGCGGTCCATCAGGGCGATCAGCCCCCGATACCCCGCGATCAGCCCCGGGGGGTGAACGGCGAGATGGCCCGGGGGTTGGGCCTCGACCCAGCTCGGGTACTCGGCCAGGAACTTCCAGGGGTCGGGACCGGCCTCCCGCCGGGCGACGTCGTAGTAGCCGGTGGCCTCGGTCAAAAGGTGGATGCAGGACCATCGCGTCAGGCCGTACGGACTGGACGCCCCGACGGCGATCAAGACCTGAACCGCCACGGCGGCGACGGTCAGCCCGGCGACCCAGCCCGCCTCGCGGCGGCCGGTCGGCGAGGAAGCTTCGAGGGACCGACAGCCCCTGGCCGCGAACCAGCCGTAAGCGGCCACGCCGGCCCCGGCGGTCAGCAGCCGCGCGATCGAGGGCTCGAAACTGATCCAGGGCCACTCCCATTCGCCGGCGATCCCCAGCGGGACGTCGCCGGCGTAAACGCCCGTGAGCAAGCCCAGGACCAGGATGCTCGCGGCGCCCAGAGCGAGGTTGACCTTCCAGTTCATGGCCCGATGACGTCGCGAAGGACCACGTGACGAAAACCCGCGCGACCGCCGCGGTCCGGACGGTCGAATCCAGGCGGGAAGTCGGTTGCAACGCCGCTAGACGCTCCGCTCGGACGGCTCCCAGCCGAACGGGTGAAGGGCCCGGGCGAGGGGGAGGCCGACGACTTCGATGCGTTTGACGTCGTTGTCCCCCAGGCCGAGCGCGGCGGCGATGGCCAGGTGGTTGTCGCCGGGGAACGGGCCGGTCCCGGGCGCGGCCGTCGGGTCGTAGCCCATCACGGCGGTGGCGACGGCGTCGGTGCAGACGGGGTTGCGGCCGGCGATCAGCAGGCCCGGCTCCTGGACCTTCAGGCCCCCCGGCACCCAGGGGCCCTCGCCGCCGGAGACGGTCTCGATCCCGTCGAGGATCACCAGGTCGATCGGCCGGATTCCCACGGCGTCGACCGCGTGCCGGGGCACTCGGTAAGGAGGCCGGCGGGGCGAGTCGGGGTGCAGCTCCTGGGGGAGTCCGTCGGCCGGCCGGGTCTTGCCGTCGTGGAACATCGACCGGCTGCTGGTGCTGTCTTCCTTCTGCTCGGGCTGGCCGTACAGGGCGATCGGGGTGACGCCGAAGTTGTTCTTCATCCCCAGGGTCACGCCGGCGGTCGCGTGGTTCTTCAGCTTGGCCAGCGAGACGTAGACGTCGCAGTCGACGTAGGAATGATTGACGTGGTAGGCCGGGAACAGCGAGCCCCCGGTGGGCACCTTGACCTCGTGGTACTTCTTCCCCTTGCCGAGGTTGCGGGTGTCCTCGAACTCGACGGGGGTCTTGGTCCCCCTCAGCGCATCAAGGTCCCAGCCGGCGGCGTGGAGATACGGCTCGAACGGCTGGGTCTGATGGGTGCTTTCGAGGAACCGAATCCGGCGGGCGCCGGCGCGGTCGAGCAGCGCGGCGACCGCCAGGACCATCGTCGGGTTGACCTGATAGGTCCGGTTGGCGGGCTTGCCGAGCGTGTCCGCGCGGACGTCGCCGACGAGGTTGCCCTTCACCGCCACCGTCTTGCCGGCGACCAGCTTCTGAACGCCGCCGATCCGGTCCATCAGCCCCTCCAGCTCGCGGAGCACGACCTCGGGGTCGTACGCCTTGCAGCGGGCGATCCCCACCGGCGCCAGCGGCCGGGCGGGCGCGGCGGATGCGACTCGGGCCGATCCGGCGATCGTCGGGATCAGCGCGGCGGCCCCGGTGCGTTGCAGGAATGCGCGGCGGCTGTGCTCCGGTCGCATGGGCGTCCTCCGGCGTGTTGGGATGGATTGTCGAGCAGGCGATACGATCCAGTCCGGTCTCCTGGATCGTACGCCGATCGGCGCGACTCGGCAACTCCGTTACGGCTTCGACTTCGCGTTCTTGAGCTTGTCGATCAGGAACGGGGTGGGACCGGCGTATTCGGAGTCTTTGCGGCCGGGGTAGGCGACGTGGACCTCGTCCCCCTCGGCCTTGAGCTTCTCTTCGAGCAGCAGGCCGAGCAGGGCGGAGTGGGTGGGGTCGGTCTGGGCCTCCCCCTTGACGGGGGGCTTGTCCTGGTTCGGGTAGTTGAGGAAGACCGGAGGATCATCAGAACTGACGTGGGCGATGGGCGAATATTCCTTGATCCAATCGGCCACCTCGTCGCGGTGGTCGTAGAACTGCTGGAACTGCGAGTCGCGCCCCGCGCCCCCCTTGCCGGAGAAGCCGAAGGCGTGGCCGCCGTACGACATGTTGGGGATCCACTCGCGGAGCTGCGCGGGGTCGAGCGAGGTCTGGGCGCCGTTGACGGCCGCGGCGGTCAGGCGGGTCGACTCGCGGGCGACCGGGTCGCTGGAGTTCGGCTGGGCCATGTCGTCGTGGAACGCCAGCCAGAGCGACGAGCACGCGCCGGCCGAGCCGCCGGTGGCGGCGATCCGGG
>CALCIC010000105.1 GCA_937907405.1 uncultured Isosphaeraceae bacterium
CGTGGCCGAGCCGGGCTTGGTGGCGATGGCGCCGGGCAGCGGCGAGATCATGATCGAACCGGTCTCGGTCTGCCACCAGGTGTCGACGATCGGGCAGCGGCCTCCGCCGATCACCTCGTGATACCACATCCAGGCTTCGGGGTTGATCGGCTCGCCGACCGATCCCAGCAGGCGGAGGCTGGAGAGGTCGTACTTCTTCGGGTGCTGGTCGCCCCACTTCATGAACGTCCGGATCGCCGTGGGGGCGGTGTACATGACCGTGACCTTGTAGTCGTCGACGATCTTCCAGAACCGGGCCTCGTCGGGCCAGTTGGGGGCCCCTTCATACAGCACGCAGGTCGCCCCCAGCGCCAGCGGACCGTAGATCACGTACGAGTGCCCGGTGACCCAGCCGACGTCGGCCGTGCACCAGTAGGTGTCGTCCGGCTTGAGGTCGAAGACCCACTCGGTGGTGAGACTAGTCTGAAGCAGGTAGCCCGCCGTGGTGTGGAGGATGCCCTTCGGCTTGCCCGTCGAGCCCGAGGTGTAAAGGATGTAGAGCGGGTGCTCGCTGTCGACCGGCTCGGGAGGGCATTCAGCGGAAACGCCTTGCTCCAGTTCGTGCCACCAGTGGTCGCGGCCCTCGGTCCAGTCGACGTCGTGCCCCGTCCGCTTGTAGACGACCATGGTGGTGAGGCTCGGACACAGATCCGCCGCGCCGTCGGCGTGGACCTTCAAGGGAACGACCTTGCCGCGGCGATAACCGCCGTCGGCGGTCACCAACACCTTCGCCTTGCAGTCCTGAATCCGACCGGCCAGCGATTCGGCGCTGAAGCCGCCGAAAACCACCGTGTGCGGCGCTCCGAGCCGAGCGCAGGCCAGAACCGCGACGACCAACTCGGGGATCAGCGGCATGTAAATCGCGACGACGTCCCCCTTCTTGACCCCCAGCCCCTTGAGCACGTTGGCGAACTTGCCCACCTCGCGCTGAAGGTCCTGATACCGCAGCACCCGCCGCTCGCCCGGCTCCCCTTCCCAGATCAACGCGGCTTTATTCTTGACGGGGCCGTTGCAGTGGCGGTCGACGCAGTTGTACGAGGCGTTGAGCTGGCCGCCGACGAACCATTTGGCGTACGGCGGCTGCCAGTCGAGAACTTGATCCCACGGCTTGACCCAGTCGAGCGACTTCGCCTGCTCGGCCCAGAAGCCCTCGAGGTCGTTCGCGGCCCGTTCCCAGAGCGCCCGGTATTCGTCGAGGCTCTTGATATGGGCGGCCTGGGCGAACGCGGCGGGGGGCGGGAAGACCCGGGATTCGTTCAAGACGCTGGTGATCGACCCGCCGCCTTGGGCCGGGGGATTTTCAGAAGCCATGTTCGCACGCTCCGCGATCGTGAAGAGGACGTCCCGCGATGCGCATACGACGGCGCGGTCGCACGCGTCACGCGAGAGGAAGGTTATCGGGCATGGGTCGATCGGATCTTAAGCCGGTTCCACCATTGAGTCAACCGACCGCCGCCTCGGCGGTCGCCGCGAGCAACAGCCCCATCTCAAGCCGCTGAAGCCGCCGCGCCAGGGTCGCCCGCGCGGTTCCGGCCTTCGACCTCGTGCAAAGCTCGATCATCACGGATGCGTCCCAGCCGTCCGGGCCCGTCAACCGTGCGGTCAGGCGGTCGTCGCCGAATTCCCTGAGGAGCGGCGCGGCGGCCTCGACGAGCCCCGCCGACAGCGGATGCCCGCCGGCGCGGCGGAACCAGTACGACGCGTTGCCGGGGTCGGGCTCGCGGCGGTGGGCGACGGCGTGCCAGTAGGCCGAGAACCGAGATCGGAAGAGCACACGTCTGAACTCCAGTCACCTTGTAATCTCGTAT
>CALCIC010000106.1 GCA_937907405.1 uncultured Isosphaeraceae bacterium
ACATCAAGAAAAAGTCGGTCGATTCGACGATGTATTCCACGTCGTCGATGCTGCGGACGATGGAGCTGATCCTCGGCCTCGACCCGATGAGCCAGTTCGACGCCGCCGCCCGGCCGATGTGGGCCTCGTTCGCCGCCGAGCCCGACCTCACGCCCTACACCCTCCGCCCGGCGCGCATCGACCTGAACGAGAAGAACGCTCGCGACGCCGTCGGCGTCGAGGCCTCGCTCGAGCTCGACCTCGACAAGGAAGACCAGGCCGACGACCTCGTCTTCAACGAGATCATCTGGAAGGCCGTCCGCGGCGCCGACTCGGTCATGCCCGCCCCCGTCCGCTCGGCCTTCGTCCTGCCGACGTCCAAGCACGACGACGACGACGACGATTGACGCGCCCATGACCAATTGATGGGTGGCGCGGGTTCGGTTTCCGACCCCGCGCCGCCTCGTTTCAAACTCGCGTCGTCCTTATGGGACTGACGCTCAGTCCGGCATCGTCTCCCGGGAGGCCGCGTCGGCGAGGAAGCGCTCAAGGGGCGGCCGGGCGCGGTGGTCGCCGGTCGCTTCTTGATAGGCGTGGGCGACGGCCAGGAGCGTCGACTCGTCGTAGAGCTTGCCCGTCAGCACGACTGATCCCGGGGCTGGGAGGCCGTCGCGGTCGTGGAACCGGCCGGGGATGACGACCGACGGGTGGCCGGTCAGGTTGGTGATCGTCAGGTCGAGGTCGCTCCCGCCGACGAACAGGTCGACCTTCTCGAAAAGCTCGGCCATGTCGCGCATCAAGAGCGTGCGGACCCGCGCGGCGCGGAGGTACTCGACGGCCGGCGTGAACCGCGCCTGGCGGAACGTCGCGGGCCATGAATTCAGGCCCTCGCTCACGTGATTGCGCGTGAACTCGTCGAAGGCCGTCGCCGCCTCGACGCGGAGCATCTGAGAGACGGCCCAAGCCGGATGCTTCGTCGGCAGCTCGACGGCGACCGTTTCGAAGCCGAGCGCCCGCAACGTCTTGGCGGCGTCGTCGTCGTCGGCCGGCTTGCCGTCGAGACGCGGGACGCCGATCTTGAGCTTGCCGAAATCCACCGCCGGAGGCCAGGCGAAGGGCTGGTCGACGGCGGTCGGGTCGAGGCCGTCACGGCCGTGGATCGCGTCGAGGATCAGGGCGCAGTCCTCGACCGACCGGGCGATCGGCCCGAGCTTGTCCATCGACCACGCCAGCGACATGCAGCCGTGGCGGCTGACCCGGCCGAACGTGGGTCGCAGACCGGTCGCGCCGCAGGCCTGGCATGGGGAGATGATGCTGCCCAGCGTCTCACTTCCGATCGCGAAGCCGACCAGCCCGGCGGCGGCGGCCGAGGCCGAGCCCGCCGACGAGCCGCTCGAACCCCGGCGCGGGTCCCAGGGGCTCCGGGTCTTGCCGCCGTACCATTGGTCGCCCATCGCCAGCGCGCCCAGGCTCAGCTTGGCGACCAGCACCGCGCCCGCCTCGTCGAGCCGCGCCGCGACCGTCGCCTTCTGATCGACGACGCGCTCCTTGAACTGCGGCGCGCCCCAGGTCGTCGGCCAGCCGGGATACGCGATCAGGTCCTTCGCCCCCCAGGGGACGCCGTGCAACGGCCCGCGATACGCTCCCGACGCGATCTCGGCGTCGGCCCGGGCCGCCTGTTCGAAAGCCAGCTTCTCGGTCAGCGTGACCACGCATTTGAAGACTGGATCGAACCGCTTGAGGCGGCCGAGGTAGAGCTTCGTCAACTCGACCGACGTCACCTGCCGCGACCGCAGCAGCGCGGCCAACTGCGTGACGGGGAGGAACGCGAGCGCCTCGTCGTCGGCCGGACGAGCGGGCGCGGGCGCGGCGATCGCGACGGCCCGGCCGCGGTTCAGGCCGGCGGCCTCCTTCAAACCAGGCGCGGGGTTGAACTGGAGGGCCGGGACGACGTCGTAGCCGACCTCGCACCGCCGCAGCGCCTCGAAGCGGTCGAGGCTGTCGCGGACCGACTTCGCGACCTCCTCGCGCTCCTCGTCGGTCAGCTTGAGCCCGGTGATCCACTCGGCCTGCGCGACCATCTCGGGCGTGACCGCGCCGTCCCGCGCGGCCTGGGCCGAGAGCGCCCGACGGAACGCCAACGAGCCCGCGCCGACGGCCGCGAGCCCCTTCAGGACGGTCCGCCGCCGCACCAGTTCGCCGTCGGGCTCGCGGCTTCGCATCGATTCACTCCGGAGGGTCAGGACGCCTTGGCGGGCTGGTCGAAGAGGCTCTCCTCCTTGCGGACGACGGCCTCGGTGACGGTGTACGACTGGCCGGGCTCGCGGTCAGGCAGGTCGTACATGATTTCGAGCATGATGCCTTCCATGATCGACCGCAAGGCGCGGGCGCCGGTTCCTCGGGCCTTGGCGAGCTTGGCGATCTCGTGGAGCGCGCCGGCGGTGAATTCGAGGGTCGCGTCGTCGAGGTGGAACAGCACCTGGTACTGCTTCGTGAGCGCGTCCTTGGGCTCGGTCAAGATCCGGGTCAGGTCGGCCTCGGAAAGCTGGTCGAGGGTGGCGATGATCGGCAGACGGCCGATCAGTTCGGGGATCATGCCGAAGCGTTCCAGGTCTTCGGGCGTGACCTGGGCGACCAGCTCGTTGCGCTCGACTTCGCGGTCCTTCACGTCCGACCGCCCGAAGCCGATCATCTTCTTGCCCAACCGCTTGCCGATGATCTCTTCCAGGCCGACGAAGGTGCCGCCGCAGATGAACAGGATGTTGGTGGTGTTGACCTGGAGATACTGCTGCTCGGGGTGCTTGCGGCCCCCCTGGGGGGGGACGTTGGCGGAGGTCCCTTCGAGCAGCTTGAGCATCGCCTGCTGGACCCCCTCGCCGGAGACGTCGCGGGTGATCGAGACGTTCTGGCTGGTCTTGCCGATCTTGTCGATCTCGTCGATGTAGATGATCCCCTTTTCGGCGGCGGGGATGTCGTAGTCGGCGGCCATCACCAGCTTGAGGATCAGGTTCTCGACGTCCTCGCCGACGTATCCGGCCTCGGTCAGCGTGGTGGCGTCGCCGATGGCGAACGGCACGTGCAGCCGGCGGGCCAGGGTCTGGGCCAACGCCGTCTTGCCGCAGCCGGTCGGGCCGATCAGCAGGACGTTGCTTTTGGCGATCTCGACCCCCTTGAGCGCCTCGGCGGTGATTTCGCGGCCGTGGACCCGCTTGTAATGGTTGACCACGGCGACCGCCAGCGTCTTCTTGACCCCCTCCTGGCCGACGATGTAGTCGTCGAGGTGCTTGACCAGCTCGCGCGGGGTGGGCAGCTTTTCGAGCTTCACGTTCTGCCGCTCGTGCTGAGCGAACAGGCCGTCGCAAACCTCGACGCAGTCGCTGCAGATATGCGCGATCGACTGCCCCGGCCCCATCGACTGAAGCGCCTTGCCCTCGATCATCGGCCCGGCGTCGGTCGAGGTCCGACCACAGAAATCACAAGAGATCGGGGGCGTCCCCCCGTGAGTGCTGCCTTCTTGACTCATGATCTTCCAACTCGCTCCGGCGCAAGGTGTGCTGGCGACTGCTTCGATTTGCAAGGGGGAGATTGTCGCATATTCAGCCCGATTGCACATCGCGCGTCAGCGCGTTTTGCCTTTTTGCTTTTGGATCGCCCGCCGATTCGCGGTCGCAACGGGAGGGGAGGCCCCGCGCCGGCACGATTCGGCTCGCGGAGGACGGCGGCCCCGACGGTCTATCGCGACGCCGCGCGGCGCGTCATGCTGGACGTCCGTCGGCGGCGTCGGGCGTCGCGGTTCGGATCATGGAGTCGCTGGAACATGAATCAACGCATCATGGCCGTCGTCGGTCTGTTCCTGGTCCTGAACGTCGCCGCGGGGCCGTTGTCGCCGGGGGACGAAAAGGCGACGCTCCGGCTGGCCGACCCGGACCTGACGATCGAGCTGGTCGCGTCGGAGCCTGACGTCGTCAGTCCGGTGGCCGCGGCCTGGGACGAAGACGGGCGGCTGTTCGTCGTAGAGATGACCGATTATCCGGCCGGCCCCGGGTCGGGCAGGATTCGCCTGCTCGTCGACCAGGACGGCGACGGCCGCCATGAAAGGGTCTCGACGTTCGCCGACGGCCTGAACTTCCCCACCGGCGTCCTCCCCTGGAACGGCGGCGTGCTGGTGACCGCCGCCCCCGACGTCCTGTTCCTCAAGGACGCCGACGGCGACGGCGCGGCCGATGAGCGTCGGGTGGTGTTGACGGGTTTCGCCGAGGGCAACCAGCAGCTTCGGGTCAACGGCCTGACCTGGGGCGCCGACAACTGGGTTTACGCCGCCAACGGCCGGAGCGACGGCGCGGCCCGCCCCCCAGGCGCCCCCGACGCAAAGGCCGTTCCGCTCCGCCTTCACGACTTCCGATTCCGGCCCGAGACGGGGGAGGTCCAAATCGTCTCCGGGTTCAGCCAGTTCGGCCTGCCGCGCGACGATTGGGGGAGGCGGTTCCCGTCGTGGAACACGATCCCGATCCGCCACGCCGTGATCGAGCAGTCCGCCCTGAGCCGCAACCCGTACCTGGCCGACGCGTCGTCGGTCGCGTCGATCCTCGACCCCGCCGACGGCGGCCGGGTGTTCCCGATCAGCCCCGCGCAAACGACGTTCAACCGCGAGTCGACGGCCTATTTCAACGCGACCTGCGGCCCGACGATCCTCCGAGGCGACCTGCTCGGCGACGCCTACAAGGGGAACGCCTTCTTCTGCGAATCGCTTACGAACCTGGTCCAGCGGCGGGTTCTCGAACCCGTTGGAACGACGTTCCTCGCCCGGCGGGCGCGGGGAGAGGCCGACCGCGAGTTCCTCGCCTCGACCGACCCGTTCTTCCGCCCCGTCAACCTGACCACCGGGCCCGACGGCGCGCTCTACGTCGTCGACTTCTACCGCGAGATGGTCGAGCACCCCCAGTTCGTCCCCGAAAACCTTCGCGAATCGGTCGAATTCCGACGCTGGAACAACCGAGGCCGTCTCTGGCGGATCGCCCGCAAGGACGCGAGGCGGGATCGAGCCCCGAAGCTGAGCGACGCCCCGACGGCCGCCCTCGTCGCCGCGCTCGACGGCCCCAACGGCTGGCGTCGCGACACCGCGCAGCGGCTGATCGTCGAACGCCGGGACAAAGCGGCGATCCCCGCGCTGACCGCCCTGGCGCGGCGCGGAGCGACGGGGCTCGGGCGGGCGCACGCCCTCTGGACGCTCGACGGCCTGGGCGCGCTCGACGACGCCGAACTCGGCCGATCGCTCGTCCATGACCCGAACCCCGGCGTCCGCGAGGCCGCCGCCAAGCTGGCGATCAATAAGGCGACTAAAAAGGGGTCAGGTACCTTTTTAGTAAAAAAGGTACCTGACCCCTTTTTAGCTGACCCCGTTTTGGTCGCCGCCGACGACGTCGACGTCCGCGTTCGGTTTCAGGCGGCGGTCGCGCTGGGGGACCTGCCGGGGGACGGCCCCGCGGACGCCCTGGCCCGGATCGCCGCGCGCGACGCCGACGACCCTTGGATTCGCCTGGCGGTCCTCAGCGGACTGGCCGAGAAGGCCGATGCGTTCTTGAATGCGCTGCTCGCGAACCATCCCGAATGGCTGGCCGCGGCGACCCCTGGCCAGGGGCGGTTGCTGGCGTCGACGGCCTTCGTCATCGGGGCCCGCAACGACGCCGACGCGATTCGGGGGCTTGTGGATCGGCTGGCGGCGCCGCCGGGGCCGGGTTCGATCGCCGGCCGGATCGCGCTGCTCGACGGGCTGGCGGACGGGCTTTCGCGGGTGGGGGGTTCGATCGACGCATTCCAGATCGCCGGCGGATTGCTCGACCGCGCGGCGGAGATCGTCGCCGATTCCGAGGCATCGCCGGCCGACCGGGCCGGGGCGCTCGGGGTGCTGGCGCGGAGCCGGCCCGAGGCGGCGGCGGCGGCGATCCCCGGCTTGCTCGCCGCTGGTCAGGCGGCCGCGTTGCAATCGGCGGCGGCCCGGGCTTTTGCGGCGGCGGGCTCGCCCGCGTCGGCCGCTCGGATTCTCGAATCCTGGGGAACGCTGCCGACCCACGTCCGCCGCGAGGTCCTTTCCGCCCTGACGACCTCGGCGGCGACGGCCGACCGCCTGGTCTCGGCGATCGAGGACGACGAGATCGCCGTCGCCGAGCTCTCCCCGACCGACCGCGACGCGCTCCGGCTGACCTCCTCCCCCGCGCTTCGGGCTCGGGTCGAGGCGTTGCTCGCGAAATCGGCCCCGGCCGATCGCGGCGCGGTGGTCGCGCGGTTTCAACCGGCGCTGGATCTGAAGGGGGACGCCGGCCGCGGCGCCGAGCAGTTCGCCAGGAACTGCCTGACCTGCCATCAGCGCCAGGGACGAGGATTCAACGTCGGCCCGGACCTCTCGGGAGTCGCCGGCCGTCCCCCGGCGGCGCTGTTGAAGGACGTGCTGGACCCCAGCGCCACGGTGGCGCCGGGGTGCGCGACCTTCCTGGTCGTCACCAGGGCCGGCCGGACCCTTTCCGGCCTGCTCGTCGAGGAGACCGCGACCAGCCTGA